>JANQFA010000264.1 GCA_028278065.1 Myxococcota bacterium | reverse complement strand
GCCGTTCTTCAACGGGTACCGGCCCCAGTTCTACTTCCGGACGACGGACGTGACGGGGACGGCCCAGCTTCCGGACGGCACCGAGATGGTGATGCCGGGGGACAACGTGGAGATGGAGGTGGAGCTGCACACGCCGATCGCGATGGACAAGGAGCTCCGCTTCGCCATCCGCGAGGGCGGCCGCACCGTGGGTGCCGGCGTCGTCAGCGACATCATCGAGTAGCTCCTCCCGCAAGCGGGAGAGGAAGGAACCATGGCTGCGGAAGTCAGCGCACAGAAGATCCGGATCCGGATGAAGGCCTACGACTTCAAGCTCCTCGACCAGAGCGCCGGGGAGATCGTCGATACCGCCGTCCGGACGGGTGCACGGGTCGCGGGGCCGATCCCGCTGCCCACCGTGATCAACAAGTACACGGTGCTCCGCGGACCCCACATCGACAAGAAGTCGCGGGAGCAGTTCGAGACCCGCACCCACAAGCGGCTCATCGACATCCTCGATCCCACGCCGCAGACGGTGGATGCGCTCATGAAGCTCGAGCTGGCCGCCGGCGTGGACGTGGAGATCAAGCTGTAGCCATGGCCTCGGTGGACGTCGTCACGATCGCAAACCAGAAGAAGGGCACGGTGGAGCTCCCCGCCGCGGTCTTCGAGGCGGAGGTGAAGCCGCATCTCCACCACGCCGAGGTCCGGCGCCAGCTCGCGGCTCGTCGCCGCGGGACCCACTCGACGAAGAACCGCACCGCGGTCTCGGGCGGAGGCTCGAAGCCCTGGAAGCAGAAGGGCACGGGGCGCGCCCGTCAGGGCACGACCCGGGCGCCCCAGTGGGCCGGTGGTGGAGTGGTCTTCGGGCCGGTTCCGCGGGGCTACGAGCACGCCCTTCCGAAGAAGGCGCGGGCCGGAGCGCTGCGCTCCGCGCTCTCGGCCAAGGCGGGCGACGCCGCCGTGATCGTGGTGGAGGACTTCGCGATCGAGCCGAAGACGCGGGCCGCCGCCAGGGCCTTCGACGAGCTGGGCGTCGCCGACGGCAAGGTCCTGCTGGTCATCGAGGATCGCAACGCCGACGTCGAGCGGGCCACCCGCAACCTGGCGCGGGCGCGAACCGTGCCGGTGGCGGGTCTCAACGTGTACGACGTGCTCTGGGCCGACCGGCTCGTGATCACCCGGGCGGCCGTAGACGGGATCGCGGCGCGGCTGGCGGCGAAGGAGGCCGGGGCGTGAACGTGCACGAAGTGATCAAGCGTCCTCTGGTGACCGAGAAGAGCACCATCGGTCGCGAGGAAGACAACGCCGTGACCTTCGCCGTGGATCCCCGCGCGAACAAGGTGGAGATCCAGCGGGCGGTAGAGGCCCTCTTCGAGGTCCAGGTCGTGGGCGTGCGGACCATGCGGATGCCGGGCAAGAAGCGCCGCATGGGCAAGTTCATCGGATCCCGGCCGGAGTGGAAGAAGGCGATCGTGTCGCTGGCCGAAGGCCAGACGATCGAGTTCTTCGAGGGAGTGTAGGCGAGCCATGCCGACCAAGAACTACAAGCCGACCTCGCCGGGGCGCCGCGGAATGAGCGTCTCCGACTTCGCGGAGATCACCCGCGGCAGGCCGGAGAAGAGCCTCGTCGAGGGGGGGATCGCCAAGAGCGGCGGGCGCAACAATCGCGGTCGCGTCACCACCTGGCAGCGCGGGGGCGGACACAAGCGCCGCTACCGCCGCATCGACTTCCGACGCGAGAAGTTCGGCGTGCCGGCCAAGGTGGCCGCGGTCGAATACGACCCGAACCGCTCGGCCAACATCGCCCTGCTCCACTACCGGGACGGGGAGAAGCGCTACATCCTGGCGCCCGACAAGGTGCTGGTGGGCGACCTCCTGCAGTCCGGGCCCGACGCGGAGTTCCGCCCGGGCAACGCGCTGCCGCTGGCCAACATCCCGGTCGGTACCACCGTGCATGCCATCGAGCTGAAGCCGGGCAAGGGCGCCCAGTTCGTGCGCTCGGCCGGAGGCTCGGCCCAGCTCATGGCCCGTGAAGGGAGCTACGCGACCCTGCGCATGCCCAGCGGCGAGATGCGACAGGTGCACGTCCAGTGCATGGCCACCATCGGCCAGGTCGGGAACCTGGAGCACGAGAACCGCAGCATCGGCAAGGCCGGGCGCTCCCGCTGGGCGGGCCGCCGCCCCAATGTGCGCGGAGTCGCGATGAACCCGGTGGACCACCCGATGGGCGGCGGCGAGGGCCGCTCTTCCGGCGGCCGCCATCCCTGTACGCCCTGGGGCAAGCCGACCAAGGGGCACAAGACCCGCAAGAAGAGCCGGTCCGACAAGTACATCGTGAAGCGGCGGGGGAAGAAGTAGATGGCTCGCTCGCTGAGAAAGGGACCCTTCGTCGATCACAGCCTGCAGCGCCGGGTGGACCAGGTGCTGCGTTCCGGCTCCAAGCAGGTGATCCGGACGTGGTCGCGAAGGTCGATGATCACGCCCGAGTTCGTGGGGCTCACGTTCCACGTTCACAACGGGAAGCTCTTCATTCCGGTCTTCGTCACGGAGAACATGGTCGGCCACCGGCTGGGCGAGTTCTCCCCGACGCGCAAGTTCACGGGGCACGCGTCGGACAAGAAGGTCAAGAAGTAGGAGCCGCGCGCAATGGAAGTTCGCGCAGAGCTGAACAACTATCGGGTCAGCGCCCAGAAGGCGCGCCTGGTCGCGGACCAGATCCGCGGCAAGGGCGTCGAGGACGCGCTGATCACGCTCGATCTCTCGTCGAAGCGGATCGCGGGCCCCATGGCCAAGCTGGTCCGCTCGGCCGTGGCGAACGCCGAGACGAAGAACGAGCGGGACAAGGCCGGAATCGACCTGGACAACCTGGTGGTGCACCGGGTGACCGTCGACGAGGGCTCGAGCATGTGGCGCGTCCGGGCGAGGGCCCACGGTCGCGCTGCCTGGATCCAGAAGCGCACGAGCAACATCACCGTCGTGCTGGCCGAGCGCTAGGACGGGAGAAGTCAGTGGGACAGAAGGTACATCCCTACGGATTCCGGCTGGGCACCCTCTACGGGTGGCAGTCCAACTGGTTCGCGGAGCGCGGCTACAGCGACAGCCTCCACGAGGACATCCGGATTCGCGAGTACATCAAGAAGAAGCTCTTTCATGCGGGCATCTCGAAGGTCGTGATCGATCGGACCGGAGAGAAGCTGGTGGTCAACATCCACACGGCGCGGCCCGGCATCCTGATCGGAAAGCGCGGCGCCGAGGTGGAGAACCTCCGCAAGGACCTGGCCCGCTTCTCCGATCGCGAGATCTTCATCAACATCAAGGAGATCCGAAAGGCGGAGCTGGACGCCCAGCTCGTGGCCGAGAGCGTGGCGCTCCAGCTCGAGCGTCGCGTGGCGTTCCGCCGCGCGATGAAGAAGGCCGTGACCTCGACGATGAAGTTCGGGGCGGGGGGCATCCGCATCCAGTGCGGCGGGCGTCTGGGCGGCGCGGAGATGGGCCGCCGCGAGTGGTACCGCGAGGGGAGGGTGCCGCTCCACACCCTGCGCGCCGACGTCGACTACGGACTGGCCGAGGCCAAGACCACCTACGGGGTAATCGGCGTCAAGTGCTGGGTGTTCAAGGGCGACGTCGCGGACAAGGAAATCAGGAAGGGATCGCTCGCCGAGCGATTCCAGGACGACCAGCCGAGGTAGGTCATGCTCCAGCCCAAGAAGGTCAAGCATCGCAAGGTCCACAAGGGCCGCATGAGGGGCAAGGCGTACCGCGGGAGTACGCTCTCCTTCGGAGACTACGGCCTCCAGGCCGTGGGCCGCGGGCGCATCACGGCGCGCCAGATCGAAGCCGCCCGAATCGCCATGACCCGCCACGTCAAGCGCGGCGGAAAGGTGTGGATCCGGATGTTCCCGGACAAGCCCATCACTAAGAAGCCCGCCGAGACCCGCATGGGAAAGGGCAAGGGCAATCCCGAGGAGTGGGTGATGGTCGTGAAGCCCGGGCGCATCCTCTACGAGATGGAGGGGGTCGACGAGGCGACTGCCCGTGCGGCCCTGCGGCTGGCGGCCCACAAGCTGCCGATCCAGACCCGGTTCGTGGCGCGGGAGGAGGCGGCGTGAAGGCGTCCGAGCTCCGCGAGCTCTCCCTGGAGGAGCTGCAGGCGAAGGCCGGGCAGCTCCGTGACGAGATCTTCAATGCGCGCGTTCGGCACGCGACCGGGCAGCTGGAGGACACCGCCAGGATCGGCGTCCTGCGGCGTGATCTGGCCCGGGCGCAGACCGTGCTGCGCGAGAAGAACGAGGCCGAGGCGTGAAGGAAAGAGGAAACCGGCGAATGCTGGTCGGAACCGTGGTGAGCGACCGCATGGACAAGACGGTGGTCGTTCGCGTGGAGCGTCTGGTGCGGGACACCCGGTACCACAAGTACGTCCGCCGCCACACGCGGTTCATGGCCCACGACGAGAACAACGCCTGCGGGGTCGGCGACCAGGTGCAGATCGTCGAGCACCGGCCGCTCTCCAAGCGCAAGCGCTGGAAGGTCCAGGCCACGCTGCGGAAGCAGGGGGCAGCAGGGAATCCGTCATGATCCAGACCGAGTCGACGCTCCAGGTCGCCGACAACTCCGGCGCGCGTCGAGTCTCCTGCATCAAGGTGCTGGGCGGCTCCAAGCGGAAGTACGCCTCGATCGGCGACATCATCGTCGTGTCCGTGAAGGAGGCGATCCCGAACGCGCGCGTGAAGAAGGGCGAGGTTCGGAAGGCCGTCGTGGTGCGCACCGCCAAGGGCATCGGCCGCCCGGACGGCACCTACATCAAGTTCGACGAGAATGCCGCGGTGCTGATCGACGCCACCAACGAGCCCATCGGAACCCGCATCTTCGGGCCCGTGGCGCGCGAGCTGCGCGCCCGTCGCTTCATGAAGATCATCTCGCTGGCGCCGGAGGTGCTCTAGATGGACGCACGACTCGAGCGCCGCTACCGCGAAGACGTCCGAGCGAAGCTCTCCGAGGAGTTCGGCTACAAGAACGTCCACCAGGTGCCGAGCCTCACCAAGATCGTGGTGAACATCGGGCTGGGCGAGGCGACGCAGAACCCCAAGCTGCTGGACAACGCCGTCGAGGAGCTGTCGCTGATCACCGGACAGAAGCCCGTCGTGCGGCGGGCCCGCAAGTCGGTGGCGAACTTCAAGCTGCGCGAGGGGCAGGCCATCGGCACGATGGTGACCCTGCGCGGCGAGCGGATGTGGGATTTCCTGGATCGCCTGGTGAACGTGGCCCTTCCGCGCGTCCGCGACTTCAAGGGCGTTTCGACCAAGGCCTTCGACGGCCGGGGCAACTACACCCTGGGAATCCGCGAGCAGATCATCTTCCCGGAGATCGACTACGACAAGGTGGAACGGATCACCGGGCTGAACGTGACGGTGTGCACCACGGCGCAGACGGACGCGGAGGCGAAGTCCCTGCTGTCCCATCTGGGCATGCCGTTCCCGAGCTGAGGACCTGAGCCATGATGACCGACCCCATCGGCGACATGCTGACCCGGATCCGCAATGCGGGCCGGGCCAACCACCACGAAGTCCGGCTTCCGTCGTCCAACATCAAGCTTGCGGTGGCGCGCGTGCTCTCCGAATCCGGCTTCCTGGGCGAGGTGCGCCTGGAGGAGAGCGAGGGCAAGCCCGTGATCGTGGCCGCGATCCGCTACGACGCCGACGGCGATCCCCTGATCGACGGCCTGCGCCGTGTCAGCCGGCCCAGTCGCCGGGTGTACGTCGCCAAGGACGAGGTTCCGCGGGTCCGCAACGGGCTCGGTATCGCGGTGCTCTCCACTTCGCGCGGAGTGATGTCCGATCGCGGCGCCCGCGAGGCCGCGGTGGGCGGCGAAGTGCTCTGCGAGGTCTGGTAGCCATGTCCCGCGTCGGAAAGCAGCCGATCAGCGTGCCGAGCGGCGTCGACGTGAAGCTCGACGACGGCCGGGTCACGGTGAAGGGGCCCAAGGGCCAGCTCGCCCAGCGCATCCCGACCCAGATCGAGATGCAGGTGGACGACGGCTCCCTGCAGTTCAAGCGCCCCGACGACAAGAAGGAATCGCGCGCCCTGCACGGCCTGGCCCGAGCCCTCGTCGCCAACATGGTGCACGGCGTGACCCAGGGCTTCGTCAAGGAGCTCACCATCGTGGGCGTCGGTTACCGCGCCCAGGTCTCGGGCAAGAACCTCCAGCTCTCGGTCGGCTACTCGAACCCGGTGGACATGCCCATCCCGGAGGGGATCCAGGTCTCCGTCGACCAGAACACGAACGTCAAGATCGAGGGCATCGACAAGCAGGCGGTGGGGCAGTTCGCGGCCGAGGTCCGCAAGGTGCGTCCCCCCGAGCCCTACAAGGGCAAGGGCATCCGCTACGCCGACGAGCACGTGCGCCGCAAGGTCGGCAAGGCCGCCACCGGCGCCGGAGCCTGAGGAAGGTCATGCAGCGAAAGCAGCACAACGCGAAGCTCGCCCAGTGGAAGAAGCGGCGCACCCGCGTCAAGAAGGGGATGCAGCGCTCGACCCGGCCGCGCCTCACGGTCTTCCGCAGCGCGCGTCACATCTACGCGCAGCTGGTCGACCCGGCGACGGGCCGCACGATCGCGGGCGTGTCGACGCGGACGCCGGCGATTCGCGACGGCGAGACGGGAGACAAGGTGGCGGCGGCGAAGCAGGTCGGGAAGGCCATCGCCGAGCTGGCCCGCGAGAGGCAGATCGAAGAGGTCGTCTTCAACCGGAACGGCTTCCTCTATCACGGTCGGGTGAAGGCCCTGGCCGAAGCGGCCCGGGAGTCGGGCCTGAGGTTCTGAGGAAACACGCATGCGCGCCGAGCGACTCAACGCAAACGACTACGAGCTCACCGACCGGGTGATCCACATCAACCGCGTCGCCAAGGTGGTGAAGGGCGGCCGCCGCTTCAGCTTCAGTGCCCTGGTGGTGGTGGGCGACGGCGCCGGCGTGGTGGGCGTCGGCCTCGGCAAGGCCAACGAGGTGCCCGAGGCGATCCGCAAGGGCGTCGACCGGGCTCGCAAGAACCTGATCCGCATCCCGCTCATCAACGGGACGCTGCCCTACGAGGTGGTGGGTCGCTTCGGTGCGGGCCGCGTGCTGTTGAAGCCGGCCTCCCCGGGTACCGGCGTGATCGCCGGCGGCCCCGTGCGCGCGGTGGTGGAGTCGGCGGGGGTGACCGACATCCTGACCAAGACCCTGGGTACGAACAACGCCCACAACGTCGTCAACGCCACGGTCGCCGGCCTCGAGAGCCTGCGCGACCCCGAGGAGCGGTCGGCGGAGCTGGGGTGGCAGTGATGGCGGACGCGACCCTTCGCGTGAAGCTCGTGCGCAGCCCGATCGGGTACGACCGGCGCCAGCGGAAGACGCTGGCGGGGCTGGGGCTGCGTCGCATGCAGCAGACGGTCGAGCTGCAGGACCAGCCCGCGATCCGCGGAATGATCGACAAGGTGCGTCACCTGGTCGAGGTGGAGGAAGGCTAGATGCTGGACCGACTCCAGCCGAAGACGGGCGCCCGCCGGCCGAAGAAGCGGGTGGGCCGCGGCCCCGGATCGCACCGGGGCAAGACGGCCACGCGCGGGGTGAAGGGCCAGGGCAAGCGCTCGCCCGGCCGCGAGACCCCCTTCCACTTCGAGGGCGGCCAGATGCCGATCACCCGGCGGCTGCCCAAGCGTGGCTTCACGAACATCAGCCGCAAGACCTGCGATGTGGTGAACCTCGGCCGGCTCGTCGTTCTCGGCGACGGAGCGAGCGTGGATCCCGAGATCCTGGCCGCCCGGGGCCTGATTCGCGGCTCGGGCAAGCCCGTCAAGGTGCTGGCCGAGGGTGATCCCCCGGCCAACCTCACCCTCAAGGTGCACCGGATCAGCGCGTCGGCCCGCCAGAAGGTCGAGGCCGCTGGCGGAACGGTGGAGCTCGTCAAGTGATCGGAGGCGTCCAGAACATCGGGAGGATCCCCGAGCTCCAGAAGCGGATCCTCTTCACGTTCGGGATGCTCGCGGTCTACCGCGTGGGTGCCCACATCGCGACCCCGGGGATCAACCCGGACATCATCAAGCAGTTCTTCGAGAACATGTCCGGAACCGTGTTCGGGCTCTTCAACCTGTTCTCGGGCGGCGCGATGGAGCAGCTCTCGATCTTCGCGCTGGGCATCATGCCCTACATCAGCGCGTCGATCATCTTCCAGCTCCTCACGGTCGTGGTGCCCACCCTCGAGCAGCTGCAGAAGGAAGGCGAGCAGGGGCGCAAGAAGATCACCCAGTGGACGCGCTACGCGACGATCGTGCTGGCCATGTTCCAGAGCACGCTCATCGCGGTGGCGCTGGAGAACGGCCAGTTCGGCGACGGTGCCGTGGCGAACCCGGGTTGGAGCTTCCGTCTGATGGCGATGATCACCCTGACTTCGGGCACCGCCTTCATCATGTGGCTGGGCGAACAGGTGACCGAGCGCGGGATCGGCAACGGGATCTCGCTGGTGATCTTCTCCTCGATCATCGTCAGCATTCCGGGCGGGATCGGCCAGCTGATCGAGCTCGTGCGTACCGACCAGTTCACCCTGCTCGGGACGCTCTTCCTGCTGGCGTTCATGGTGGCGACCGTCGGGGCCGTCGTCTTCGTCGAGCGCGGCCAGCGTCGCATCCCCATCCAGCACGCCAAGCGGGTGGTGGGCCGCAAGGTCACCCAGGGCGGCATGAGCTACTTCCCGCTCAAGGTGAATACGGCCGGCGTGATTCCGCCGATCTTCGCGTCCTCGATCCTGATGCTGCCGCTCACGCTCGGTCAGTTCACCGAGAACCCGACGATCGCCCGTTTCACCCAGGACTACCTGGACTTCGGCGGCCTCTGGTACAACGTCATCTACGTCGCGCTGATCGTCTTCTTCGCGTTCTTCTACACCGCCATCATCATCAATCCGTCCGACGTGTCCGACAACATCAAGCGGATGGGCGGCTACATCCCCGGGATCCGACCGGGGAAGCGGACGGCCGAGTACATCGACAAGATCCTGTCGCGCCTCACCCTGATCGGGGGCGTCTACGTGGCCGTCGTCTGCGTGCTGCCCGTGCTGCTCTTCAGCCGGGTGGGCGTTCCGTTCTACTTCGGGGGGACCGCGCTCCTCATCATCGTCGGCGTGGCCCTGGACGTGATCGGGCAGATCGAGGCGCACCTGGTGTCTCGCCAGTACGAAGGCTTCGTGCAGGGCGCCCGGGTGCGCGGGAGGCTGGGCCGATGAGCGCCACGCGACTCCTGCTCCTGGGTCCCCCCGGCGCCGGCAAGGGCACCCAGGCCCAGCGCCTCGTGGAGGGGCTCGGCATTCCCCAGATCTCCACCGGCGACATGTTGCGGGCCGCCGTGGCTGCCGGCACCGAGGTCGGCCGGCTGGCCAAGGAGTACATGGACCGGGGCGACCTGGTGCCCGACGAGGTGGTGATCGGGGTGGCCCGCGAGCGCCTCGCCCAGCCGGACGCCGGCAAGGGCTTCATCCTGGACGGCTTCCCGCGCACGCGGGCCCAGGCCGAGGCCCTGGACGACACCCTCGGCGAGCTGGGCACCCCCCTCGAGCGCTGCGTCTCCCTGCTGGTGAACGAGGACGAGGTGGTCGACCGGCTGCTCAAGCGAGCCGGGATCGAGGGCCGCGCGGACGACAACGAGGCGACCATCCGCAACCGGATGCAGGTCTACAAGGACCAGACCGAGCCCCTCGTGGCCTACTACCGGGACAAGGGCGTCCTGCGCGAGGTGGACGGGATGGGCAGCGTGGACGAGATCGCGGTCCGGGTGGAGGAGGCGCTGGCGTGATGAGCTACGGCGAGCGCATTCCCGTGAAGTCCCGCCGGGAGCTGGAGGTCATGCGCGTGGCCGCCCGGCACGTCGCGGAGATCCTGATGGAGCTCCGGGCCCTGGCTGCCCCGGGGGTCACGACGGGCGAGCTGGACGCGGCGGCCATGGAGTCGATCCGGCGCCGGGGGGTGAAGTCCTCGTTCAAGGGCTACGGTCCCCACGGGCTCCCGGCCTACCCGGCGGCGGTGTGCATCTCGGTGAACGAGGAGATCGTTCACGGCATCCCCGGCGGACGGGAGCTCAAGGACGGGGACCTGCTGTCCATGGATTTCGGGGTCCACGTGGACGGCTTCCACGGGGACTCGGCGGTGACGGTTCCGATCGGGACGGTCTCCGGGGAGGCGCGGGCGCTCCTCGACGCCACCCGGGACTCGCTCTACCGCGGGATCGACCAGATGGTGCCCGGAAACCGCGTCTCCGACATCGGCCACGCGGTGCAGCAGCGAGCGGAGGAAGCCGGCTACTCGGTGGTGAAGGAGTTCGTGGGCCACGGGATCGGGCGCAGCCTGCACGAGTCGCCCCAGATCCCGAACTACGGGCCGCCCGGGCGCGGCGCCCGGATGCGCCCGGGAATGACCTTCGCGATCGAGCCGATGGTGTGCATCGGCGAGTCCGACGTGGAGATCCTGGACGACGACTGGACCGCGGTGACCGCGGACCGGTCGCTGTCCGCGCATTTCGAGCACACGGTGCTCGTGACGGAGAACGGGCCCGAGATCCTGACGAAGGTCGACGGGTCTCACTGAGGGCCCGGGAGAGAGACATGAAGGTTCGAGCCAGCGTCCGAAAGATGTGTGAGAAGTGCCGGATCGTCCGGCGCCGCGGTGTGGTGCGGGTGATCTGCGACAACCCGAAGCACAAGCAGCGCCAGGGCTAGGACCGGAGGAGGAACGAGATGGCGCGTATCGCCGGAGTCGACCTGCCGCGCAACAAGCGGATCGAGATCGCACTGACCTACATCTACGGCGTCGGGCGTACGTCGGCCGTCGAGATCTGCCGGAAGGCGGACGTGGAAGTGGACACCAAGACCGACGCCCTCGGAGAGGGCGAGGTGATCCGCCTGCGCGAAACGATCGAGCGCGACTACAAGGTCGAAGGCGACCTGCGTCGCGACGTGAACCAGCAGATCAAGGCGCTCATGGACATGGGCTGCTATCGGGGGCTCCGGCATCGCCGCGGGCTGCCGGTGCGCGGCCAGCGCACCCACACCAACGCGCGGACCCGCAAGGGCCCCAAGAAGACCGTCGCGGGCAAGAAGAAGGCCCCGACCAAGAAGTAGAGCATGGTCAAAAAGGGAAAGAAGAAGGTCAAGAAGAACGTCCAGACGGGCATTGCCCACATCCAGGCGACGTTCAACAACACGGTCATCACGATCACGGACGTGGGCGGCAACGCCCTGGCGTGGTCGAGCGCCGGCTCGCAGGGCTTCAAGGGCTCTCGCAAGTCGACGCCCTTTGCGGCGCAGATGGCCGCCGAGGAGTGCGCCCGCAAGGCCATGGAGCACGGCGTGCGCACGGTGACCTGCTACGTCAAGGGCCCCGGAGCGGGGCGCGAGTCCGCGATGCGCGCGCTCCAGGCAGCGGGCATCCGCATCAGCATGATCAAGGACGTGACCCCCGTCCCCCACAATGGCTGCCGCCCGCCCAAGCGGCGCCGGGTGTAGGAAGGCAAGATGGCGCGATATCGAGGACCCGCCTGTCGTCTCTGTCGTCGCGAGGGCAGCAAGCTCTTTCTCAAGGGCGACCGCTGCTTCAGCGAGAAGTGCGCCGTCGAGCGCCGCAACTACCCCCCGGGCCAGCACGGCCAGGGACGGACGCGGTTCTCCGACTACGGCGTGCAGCTTCGCGAGAAGCAGAAGGTGCGCCGAATGTACGGCCTGGTGGAGAAGCAGTTCGCCCGCACCATGAAGCGGGCCAGCCGCATGCGCGGCCGCGCGGGCGACAACCTGCTCCAGCTCCTGGAGCGCCGGCTCGACAACGTGGTCTTCCGGCTCGGGTTCGCCACCTCGCGGGCGGAGGCCCGCCAGCTGGTGCGCCACGGCCACTTCCAGGTGGACGGCCGCAAGGCCGCCATCCCGTCGATGGTCCTCAAGCCCGGGCAGACCGTCACCCTGCGCGAGAAGTCGCGCCAGGTGGCGCGGATCGCCGGCGCCCTCGAGGCGCTGGAGGGCAAGAGCGTCCCGCAGTGGCTCGAGATCGACAAGGACACGTTCCAGGGGACGGTGAAGGCGCTGCCGGTGCGGGAGGACGTCACCCTCCCCATCCAGGAGCAGCTCATCGTCGAGCTCTACTCCCGGTAGCCCCAGGGCGCCGGGTCTCTTCGAACCGACAATCCTCCGAGGGGGACTGGATCGATGCAGCAAGAAGTCGTTGCCCGCAACTGGCGTGAACTCATCCGCCCGCGCCGGCTCGAGTTGGACGAAGGCGAGTCCGACGAGAGCTACGGGCGCTTCTGGTGCGAGCCGCTCGAGCGCGGCTTCGGCCTGACGCTCGGCAACGCGCTCCGGCGCGTGCTCCTCTCGTCGCTCCAGGGCGCCGCGATCACCAGCGTCAAGGTGGGCGGGGTGCTCCACGAGTTCTCGACGGTTCCCGGCGTCGAGGAGGATGTCTCGGACATCATCCTCAACCTGAAGGAGGTGCGGCTGCGCATGCACGCCGAGGGTCCGCGGGTGCTGCGCCTGGCCAAGAAGGGTCCGGGCATCATCACCGCCGCCGACTTCCAGGCGGACGACGGGACCATCGAGGTGCTGAACCCGGAGCACAAGATCGCGACCCTCGCCGGCGAGGCCGACGTGGAGATCGAGGTGACCGTGAATCTCGGCAAGGGCTACGTCCTCGCCGAGCGCAACAAGACCGAGGACATGCCGATCGGCACCGTGCCCATCGACTCGATCTTCTCGCCGGTCACCAAGGTCAACTACACGGTCACCCCGGCCCGCGTGGGTCGAGAGACCGATTTCGACCGCCTCAACCTCGAGGTGTGGACGGACGGCTCGGTGCCCCCGCCGGACGCGGTGGCGTACGCCGCCAAGATCCTCAAGGAGCAGCTGGCGATCTTCATCAACTTCGACGAGCCCGACGAGCTGCCCGTGCAGATCGCCGAGGAGCCCGCACCGCTCAATCCCAACCTGTTCAAGTCGGTGGACGAGCTCGAGCTCTCGGTGCGGTCGGCCAACTGCCTCCAGAACGCCAACATCCGCTACATCGGCGAGCTGGTCCAGCGAACCGAGTCGGAGATGCTCAAGACCAAGAACTTCGGCCGCAAGTCCCTGAACGAGATCAAGGAGATCCTCCAGTCGATGGGCCTCTCCCTGGGGATGACCCTCGACAACTTCCCCTCCCGCAAGGAGATCGAGAAGCTGCGGGAGCGCGAGGTCTGATTCGATGCGACACCGCGCACGATCCGCCAAGCTGGGACGGACCAGCGCACACCGGAAGGCGATGTACCGGAATCTGGTCACCTCGCTGCTCGAGCACGAGCGGGTGGAGACCACCGACGCCAAGGCGAAGGAGCTCCGCCGCATCGCCGACCGCATGATCACGCTGGGCAAGCGGGGAACCCTGCACGCTCGGCGCCAGGCGCTCTCGGTGATCCGCAGCCGCGACGTCACCGAGAAGGTCTTCGACGACCTCGCCGAGCGCTTCCGCGAGCGGCCGGGCGGCTACACCCGCGTGCTGAAGGTGCGTCGCCGCACCGGTGACGACGCGCCGCTCTCGATCGTCGAGCTGGTGGAGGGCGAGGCCCCGGCGCCCGCCGACGAGGGCAAGGGCAAGAAGAAGGCCTCGAAGAAGAAGGCCGCCAAGAAGTCGGGCTGAGTCCGGCGGCATGCCCTCCCGGATCGGGATCGTGGTGGTGGGCGGGCTGGTCGTCTTCGCCGCCGCCATCGTCCTGCTCGCGCAGCCGGGCCAGGATCGCTACGTGGACGCCGGCGTCCCGGCTCCGGCCTTCAGCCTGCCCCGGAGCTCCGACGGAGCTCCGCTCTCGCTCGAAGCACAGCGCGGCCGCGTCGTGCTGGTGAACTTCTGGGCCACCTGGTGCAAGCCCTGCGAGGACGAGATGCCCTCGATGGAGCGGCTCTACCGCGCGCTGGCGGGCCAGGGATTCGAGCTCCTGGCGGTCTCGGTGGACCGACCCGGCGCGCCGGTCGACGAGTTCGCGAAGCGCTACGGGATCACCTTCCCGATCCTGCTCGATCCGGACCGGGAGGTGGCGAACCGCTGGCAGGCCTTCCGCTTCCCCGAGTCGTTCCTGGTGGACGCCGAGGGCCGGGTG
Source organism: Myxococcota bacterium (assembly GCA_028278065.1). Taxonomy (GTDB): domain Bacteria; phylum Myxococcota_A; class UBA9160; order UBA9160; family JAFDET01; genus JAFDET01. The sequence goes on along the minus strand of JANQFA010000264.1, from coordinate 3,163 downwards.
GTCGAACGCTACATCGGACCCCGCACCTGGGACGCGCCCGAGTACGAGGAGCGCATCCGGGAGCTCCTGTCCGTGCTACCCTGAGCCGACCCTCCGGGGGGTGGGCGCCGTGCGATACCTGGTGATTCCCGCGCTGCTCGTGGCTGCGCTCGCCGTTGCGTGGCTGGACGAGGACGCCGGGATCCAGAGCTGGATGACGCTGCGCGACGAGGTCGCCGACGCGGAGCTGCGCCTCGAAGACCTGAAGGGCGAGATCGCCGCCCTCGAGGCGGAGGCCACGGCGCTGGCTTCGGACCCCTTCACCCAGGAGAAGGCGATCCGCGAGGAGCTCGGCTGGGCGCGCCCCGGCGAGACGGTGGTGAAGCTCCCGCGGACTCGCGAAACCCCCTGACTCTTTTGACGAAATGACGCCGAAGGGCGATTCTGGCACCTCATGAAGGAGCGCCTGCACGAAGCCCTGGTCCTGGCCCTGCGCCGGCTCCTGGAGGAGGCCGGGGAGACCGGGGACCCGCCCGACTTCGCCCTCGAGGTTCCGCGCAACCCCGAGCACGGCGACTTCGCGTGCAATGCGGCCATGCTCCTGGCGAAGCGCTTGCGCTCTTCGCCGCGGGACATCGCCGAGCGGCTCGTGGCGGAGCTGGGGGATGCGGGCGGGCTGGTCGAGTCCGCCGAGGTGGCGGGTCCCGGATTCGTGAACCTGCGGCTGGGCGATGCGCGCTGGCAGGACCTCCTGCGCGCGGTGCTGGCGGCGGGGGACGCGTGGGGCCGGGGCGACGAGGGACGAGGGCGGTCGGTCCAGGTCGAGTTCGTCTCCGCCAACCCCACCGGTCCCCTCACCCTGGGCCACGGGCGCCAGGGAGTCCTCGGCGACTGCATCGCGCGTCTCCTCGAGGCGCGCGGCTGGAGCGTCACGCGCGAGTACTACTTCAACAACGGCGGCCGCCAGATGCGCGTGCTCGGCGAGTCGGTGCGCGCCCGCTACCTGGAGCAGCTCGGCCGCGCCGCGGCGCCGCCGCAGGAGGCCTTCGCCGAGGGAGCCGACTGGCCGGGGGAGGTCGACGGGCTGCCGGTCGTATTCCCGAGGGACGGCTACCAGGGTGCCTACATCGGAGAGATCGCCGCCGACATCCGCGTCCGCGAGGGCGAGGGCTGGGTGGACGAGCCCGGGGACGGGGGCTTCCGGCTCGAGGCCCAGCGCGAGATCTTCGCGGGGATCCAACGGACCCTCGACGCGCTCGATATCCGCTTCGACGTCTACTCCAAGGAAGGCGATCTCTACGACGGCGGTCAGATCGACCGCGCCCTCGAGGACCTGCGCGAGCAGGGGCTGGTCTACGACGAGGATGGAGCGGTCTGGCTGCGCTCCTCCGCGTTCGGACTCGACCGGGACCGGGTGCTCGTCAAGGGCAGCGGGGAGCCTACCTACCTGCTACCCGACATCGCCTACCACCGGGAGAAGTTCGCCCGCGGCTTCACGCGGGTCATCGACGTGCAGGGAGCCGACCACTTCGCCCAGTTCCCGTTCGTGACCCATGCAGTGGGTGCCCTGGGCTGCGACCCGGACGCGGTCGAGCTCGTGATGCACCAGTTCGTGACGCTGACCTCGGGTGGCGAGCAGGTGAAGCAGTCCACGCGCCGCGCCACCTACGTGACGGTGGACGAGCTCCTCGAGGACGTGGGCCCGGACGTGTTCCGGGTCTTCATGATCCAGCGCAAGGCGGACGGTCACCTCGACTTCGACCTGGACCTCGCCCGAGAGACCGACTGGACCAAGAACCCGGCCTACTACCTCCAGTACGCCTACGCCCGCACTCACGGGATCGAGCGCAAGGCGGAGGAGTGGGGGGCGGAGATGCCGGGTCCCGACGACGTCGACGGCTCGCTCCTGGCGCTGCCCGAGGAGGTCGAGCTGCTCAAGAAGCTGGGCGAGTTCCCGGAGCTCGTCCAGCGCGCCGCCGAAGCGCGCGAGCCCCACCAGGTGGTGTACTACCTGCGCGAGCTGGCCGGTCTCTGGAACCCCTACGTCCAGGACGGGACCCGGCATCGCGTGCTCTCGGACGACCCGGCGCTGACCCGCGCGCGGCTGGGGCTGACGCTCGCGGTGCGAACGGTGCTCGGCAGCGGACTGCGCTGCCTGGGTGTCTCGGCGCCGGAGCGGATGTAGCGATGGCGACCGCCCGCGCGCAGGACGCCCGCGACAGCCGTCGGCACCAGCGGGGAGGCGCGATCAGCACCCTGCTGGGCGGTGGACTGCTGGTGCTGGTGGGCTTCGCCGCCGGCCTCGTCGTGGGCGCGTCCTTCGAGGATCCGGATCTCGTGGCCGACGCCCTGGCCGGACGGGGGACCGAGGTGCCCCTGCCCGAGACGGCGGCCCCGCCGCCCGCCGGCGAGCCGGCGGGCGCGGCGCCGGCTCCGCTGGGCGCGCGTGCGCGCCAGGGCGACCCGCCGCCCCCGGTGGGCGCGCGTGCGCGCCAGGGCGACCCGCCGCCCCCGGTTGCGGCCGCTCCGCCGCCCCGCGTGGCTCCGCCGCCTGCCGCTCCGCCGGCCGCACGCGGCGACTTCAGCGTCCAGGTGGGTGCGTTCGCCGAAGAGGGCCCGGCGCGCGGGCTCGTCCGCCAGCTCGAGAGCCGCGGCTTCCGCGCGTTCGTCCTCTCGGAGAACCGGCGTGGTCCGTGGCGCGTGCGGGTCGGGCCGGTCGCGACGCGCGAGGAGGCGGACGGGCTCGCGCGCAGGCTGAAGCGCGACGAGGGTCTTCCGACCTGGGTGGTGAGCGATGGCTGAGCAGAGCCTCCAGCGCCTGCTGGTGACCGATGGCTGAGCAGAGCCTCCAGCGCCTGCTGGTGACCGATGTCTGAGCGGAGCCTCCAGCGTGTGCTGGTGACCGGTGGCGCGGGGTTCATCGGCTCCCACCTGTGCGACCGCCTGGTGGCCGAGGGCTGCCGGGTGGTGGCCTTCGACAACCTGCTCACCGGGCGCATGGACAACATCGCCCACCTGCTGGGCGACCCGAAGTTCGACTTCGAGCACTACGACGTCACGCACTACCTGCACGTGCTCGGCGAGTTGGACGCGATCCTCCACTTCGCCTCCCCGGCCAGCCCGGCCGACTTCGAGCGGCTGCCCATCGAGATCCTGAAGGTGGGCTCTCTGGGCACCCACAAGG
>JANQFA010000219.1 GCA_028278065.1 Myxococcota bacterium | reverse complement strand
CCAGGAACCCGCTCCCGGGGATCCCGACGGCCGCGGCCAGCGCGGCCAGGGTCACGACCCCCACCGCCTGCCCCATCGACGACGGGTCGTGCTCCACCTCCTCGTAGAGCGTCGCGTCCAGCTTCAGGGCGCGGACCAGGCGCTCCCCGAACGACGAGGAAGGGGATCCGGCTGTGGGGTGCTCACTCATGGGACTCCTCCTCCCCGTCTCTTACCAGAATCGCAGGCCTTTCGCGGGGGCGCTTCCCGCCCGCCGCAGCCCCACCCGTGGGGCCCCATGGGCGCCGCCAACGGTGGTAGGATGGCGCGGCGCATCCGGCGCGCCTCACTCGGTCCCCCCCGACCGTTGTGCCAGTGGGAGAAGGAATTGGGAAAGAGGATCTACGTAGGCAACCTCCCGTTCTCGACGACGGACGAGGAGCTCGAGCAGTTGTTCGCGAACCACGGACCCGTGGAGTCGGCCCGGGTGATCACGGACCGCGAGACCGGTCGCTCGCGGGGCTTCGGCTTCGTCGAGATGGAGCCCGCGGCGGCCGACGAGGCCATCCAGGCCCTCGACGGCAAGGATCTGGACGGGCGGCCCCTGCGCGTCAACGAGGCCCGCGAGCGCGAGCGGCGCGGTCCCGGCGGCGGCGGCGGCCGGCCGCGCCGCTACTGAGCACCCGAGCCGCGCCACCCCCGGGGGCCCGGCCCCCACCCGAACCGGGTCTCGGGGCTCTCCACGCCGAGGCGCCGGGCGTCGGTCCAGCGACGCGGCGGACCGCCGCGCGTCGAGCCACGCCCCAGGAATCCGCATGCCCAAGCGCCGCGACCAGATCCGCATGAGCGACGAGGAGGTCCGCGACTTCATCGCCGCCAGCAAGAGCCTGCAGGTGGCCACGATCGGCCCGGACGGTGCGCCCCACCTGACCACCCTGTGGTTCGCACTGGTGGACGGCCGCATCGTGTTCGAGACCTACAGCAAGTCCCAGAAGATCGTGAACCTGAAGCGCGACCCGCGCATGGCGGTGCTGCTCGAAGACGGCACCGAGTACGACCAGCTCCGCGGCGTCTCCATGAACGGAACCGCCGAGCTCGTTTCCGATCCGCGCGCGGTGAAGCGACTGGCCGCCGGCGTCCTCACCCGCAACCAGCCCGGGTTCTCGCGCGAGCAGGCCGAGGCCGCCGTGGAGCACATGGCCGCCAAGCGCACCGCCGTCGTCTTCCATCCCGAGAAGGTGGTCTCCTGGGATCATCGCAAGCTCGGCGGGAGCGACTGAGGGAGCCATGCCCACCCTCCCCGCACGCACTCCCGTCCTGGTCGGCGCGGCCGCCCTCTGCCAGCGCGAGGAGGATCCGGAGAGAGCCCTGGAGCCCGTGGACCTGATGGCGGAGGCGCTGCGCCGGGCCGCGGCCGACGCGGGGAGCGAGGCGCTGCTGCGCCGGGCCGCGGCCGACGCGGGGAGCGAGGCTTTGCTGTCCCGCGCCGACTCGATCCGCGTACCACGCGGCATGTGGCCGTACCGCGACCCGGGCCGGCTCGTGGCGGAGCGGATCGGCGCGGAGCGGGCGCGCAGCGTGCTGACCGAGCTGGGCATCCTGCAGACGAGCCTCTTCGGCCGCGCCCTCGCCGACATCGCCGCGGGCCGCGAGGACGTGGTGCTGGTGACGGGGGGCGAGGCCCAGGACCGGGCGAGGCGCGCGCGAAGGAGCGGGCTGGAGGCCGCGCACAGCACCCCGGGCGAGGCGAAGCCCGATGAGGTGGTCCGGCCCGAAGGCCTGATCGTGAACCGGGCCGAGATCCACGCCGGTCTCGGCTCCCCCGTCAGTCAGTACGCCCTCATCGAGAACGCGCTGCGCGCAGCGGATGCCCAGCCCCTGGACGCGCACCGACGCGAGGTCGCGGAGCTCTGGGCCGGCCTGGGCCGCGCGGCCGCCGAGAACCCCGCCGCCTGGAGCACGCTGCCAGTCGACGCCGACGAGATCCGCGAGCCAGGCGAAGAGAACCGCATGCTCGCCTTCCCCTACAACCGACTCCACTGCTCGCAGATGAACGTGGATCAGGCGGCGGCCCTCATCTTCACTTCCGCCGAGACCGCCGAGCGACTCGGCGTACCGCGCGAGCGCTGGATCTTCCCCCTCGCCATCGTGGACTCCAATCACATGACGCCCCTCAGCGAACGCCGCGCACTGCACCGCTCTCCCGGCTTCGCGCGCGCGGGCACCCGGCTGGCGGAGCACCTCGGAACCGACCTCGAGGCGATTCCCCATCGCGAGATCTACAGCTGCTTCCCCGCCGCGGTACGCGTCCAGCTGCGCGAGCTGGCACTCGACCCGGCGCGGCCGCTCAGCGTGACGGGAGGAATGGCCGTCGCGGGGGGACCGCTCAACAACTTCGTGATCCAGGCGCTCGCTCGCATGAGCGAAGTCCTGCGCAAGCACCCCGGCGAGACCGGGCTGGTGACTGCGGTCTCCGGCCTGCTCTCGAAGCAGGGCGTCAGCGCCTGGAGCAGCCGGCCGGGGCCGCGGCCCTTCCTCTTCGAGGACGTCGGAGAGCGGGCGGCGGCGGACGTGGCGACCGTCGAGGTGGTCGAGGAGGCCGAAGGCAAGGGCCGCATCGCCACGTACACCGTGATGGAGGATCTGGAGCGGCCGCGGGTGGTGGCGATCGCGGACCTCGCCGACGGCCGCCGCGCCGTGGTCAACGCGATGGACGCGGAGCTCGCCCGACGCGGCGTCCGCGAGGAGCTCATCGGCCTGCCGATCCGCGTGAGCGGCCGCTCCTTCGAGTCCGAGTGACCCGGGCCGGCGTCCGGGCCGGGCGGAGGGAGGAAATCGTGCCTGAAGACGCGCACCTGCTGGTAGAGAAGCGGGACGGGGTGATGACCCTGGTCATGAACCGACCCGAGGCGAGAAACGCGCTCTCGCCGCAGATGCTGGTGCGCCTCAACGCGGCGTGGCACGAGTTCCGGGAGACCTGCGACCTGCGCGTGGCGATCCTGACCGGAGCCGGCGATGAGGACTTCTGCGCGGGCGGCGACCTCAAGCTGACCATGCCGCTGGTGACCGGAGCCCGGAAGCCGCAGGACGAGTGGGACGAGAAGCTCCTCAGCGCGCCGAGCATCTTCCTCGACGCCATCCTGCGCGGCTTCGAGCTCTACAAGCCCGTGATCGCGGCCGTGAACGGAAGCGCCCTGGGTGGCGGCACCGAGATGACCAACGCCTGCGACCTGCGCGTGGCCGCCGAGCACGCCGTATTCGGCACGCCGGAGGCCAAGGTCGGGCTCCTGCCGGGCGGGGGCTCGCTGACGCGCCTGCCGCGCCAGATCCCCTGGGCCCGGGCGATGGAGATCCTCCTCATCGGAGAGCCCTTCAGCGCGCGGGAGGCCCTGGAGATGGGCCTCCTGAACTACGTGGTTGCGCGGGAACGGCTCATGGAGAAGGCCCGCGAGCTGGCGGACAAGCTGGCGCGCAACGGCCCCCTCGCGGTGCGCAAGATCAAGGAGGGCATCGTGCGAGCCAGCGGCGAGAGCATCGAGAGAGGGCTCGAGATCGAGAACGAGGTCTCGGCTGTCGTGCTGTCCAGCCAGGACGCCCGCGAGGGCCCACGCGCCTTCAAGGAGAAGCGCGAGCCCCGCTTCACCGGCGAGTGACCTAGAATCACAGGTCCTCTTCCAGCCCCCAGGAGACCTCATGGCCATCGTCGAGCCGATCGAATCCGCCGGACCGCGCCGCCGCCTGCGGGTGCGCTCCCCCGTCACCCTCCAGCCGATCGGGGAGTTCGATTGCGCGACGGCGGAGGACGTGCGGGCTGCGGTGGAGCGGGCGCGCAAGGCGCAGCTGGAGTGGGCCTCCCTCTCCTTCGATCGCCGTGCACGCCATCTGTACCGGCTCCTGGACCAGCTCGTCGCCCACCAGGACGAGGTGATCGATGCGGTCGTCCAGGAGACGGGCAAGGCCCGCCAGGAAGCGATCGCCTGGGAGGTCTTCGGACCCTGCGACGCGATCAACTACTACGCGCGGCACGCCGGCAAGATCCTGGCGCCCGAGAAGAAGCGGGTACACGGCCCGATGCGCTTCCTCAAGAAGCTCCGCATCGTGTACGAGCCGCTGGGCGTCGTGGGACTCATCACCCCCTGGAACGGTCCGGTGGCACTGGCGGCGGTCCCCCTGGCCCAGGCCCTGATGGCCGGCAACGCCGTCGTGCACAAGCCCTCGGAGGTGACGCCCTTCTCGGCGCTCGTCCTGAAGCGCCTCAGCGAAGAGGCCGGCCTCCCGCCCGATCTCTACCAGGTGGTGCAGGGAGACGGCGAGACCGGAGCCGCCCTGGTGGAAGCCGGTGTCGACAAGATCTCCTTCACCGGAAGCGTGGCCACGGGGCGCAAGGTGGCTGAGGCCTGCGGACGACTCCTCGTTCCGTGCACCCTGGAGCTGGGCGGCAAGGACGCCATGATCGTCTGCGCGGACGCCGATCTCGACCGGGCGGCAGCGGGCGCGGTCAACGGATCCTGCATCAACACCGGCCACTACTGCTGTGGCACCGAGCGGATCTACGTGGTCGACGAGGTCTACGAGGACTTCGTCGCGAAGGTCATGGAGCGCGCCAGGGAGCTCCGCCAGGGCGACAGCGGCGAGTTCGACGTGGGCGCGGTGTTCTGGGACAAGCAGCTGGACATCATCGAGGCCCACATGGAGGACGCCCGCGCCAAGGGCGCCCGGGTCCTCATGGGGGGGCGCCGCAACCCGGACCTCGCCGGCCTCTTCTACGAGCCCACCGTGGTGACCCACGTCAACCACGGCATGGACGTGATGACGAATGAGACCTTCGGACCCATCGTGGCGATCCAGCGGGTGTCGGACGAGGAGGAGGCCATCGCGCTGGCCAACGACTCGGAGTACGGCCTCAACGGGAGCGTCTGGACGCGGGACACGGACAAGGGCTTCCGCATCGCGGAACGCATCGTGACCGGCGGCGTCTGCGTGAACGACATGGCGATCACCTACGGGCTCTGCGAGGCGCCCTTCGGTGGGCGCAAGTCCAGCGGTGTGGGCAAGGTGAACGGCGAGATGGGGCTCAAGGGGTACTGCCACCCCAAGCCGATCAGCGCCGACCGCGGGCGTGGCAGCCAGGGCGGCTATCCCTACACGCGGAAGGGCGAGAACCGGCTCCAGAGGATCATCCGCTTCTTCTACGGAACCCGGCTGGGGCGCTGGATCGCCGGATGACGCGCACGGCGTGAGCGGCGTCGTGCTCCAGGGGCTGGCCCGGAGCTTCGGGGACCTGCAGGCCGTGAAGCCGCTCTCCCTCGAGATCCGTGCCGGGGAGTGCTTCGGCCTGCTCGGCCCCAACGGAGCCGGCAAGACGACGACGCTCGCGATGCTGGCCACCCTCCTCGAGCCGTCGGCCGGCGACGCCAGCGTCGAGGGCTGCAGCCTGCGCTCCGACCCGGCAGCCGTACGCCGCCGGATCGGACTCGCCCCCCAGGAGCTGGCCCTCTACCCGGAGCTGAGCGGCGAGGAGAACCTGCTGTTCTTCGCCAGCCTGTACGGGATGGCGCGCTCGCGCGCGCGCGAGCGCGCCGCGGCCCTCCTCGACGAGGTGGGGCTCCGCGCGCGCGGCCGGGACCGCGTTCGCACCTACTCCGGCGGGATGAAGCGAAGGCTGAACCTCGCCTGCGCACTCGTGCACGAGCCGTCCGTGGTGCTGCTGGACGAGCCCACCGCCGGGGTGGATCCCCAGTCGCGCGATCACCTCCTGACCACCGTGCGCACCCTCGCCGATGGCGGTGCCACCGTGATCTACACGACCCACTACATGGAGGAGGCGGAACGCCTGTGCGACCGCATCGCCATCCTCGACGACGGCTGCGTCCTGGCCCGGGGAACCCTCCAGGAGCTTCTCGCGATCACCGGAGGCCGCGAGGTGATCGAGGTGCGCGTCGATCTGGAGCAGGTGTTCATGCACCTGACCGGGCGGGGGCTGCGGGATTGAGGGGCGCGGGGGCACTCGCCCTGGCCACCGGTGTCTGCCTGGCGGCGGGACTCGCGCCGAGCGCCGCCCTCTGTCTGACCGAGGCGCTCGATCCCGTCGCCGTGTTGCGCTCCACCCTCGACGCCGCCGGCGCAGCCCAGCGCAGGGACGCCCCGCGCCCCGAGCGCCTCGCCGCGGTGCGCACCGCCGCCCGTCGCATGGTGGACACCGACGCCATGGGCACGGCGGCGATCGGGGCCGACGTGCTGGACGCCCAGCCGGCAGCGGCGCGCGCCGAGTACCTGCGCCACTTCGACGTGCTCATCATGCGCACCTGGATGCAGAAGCTCCTCCTCTTCGAGGACCCGCGCTTCGAGTTCGGCCGGCCCCAGCCCCGCGACGGCGCGACCTGGGTGGAGACCCGCATCGTGACCGACCGCGACAGCTACCGGCTCGACTACGAGATGGTGCTCCGGGACGGGCGCTGGTGGGTGACCGACATCGTCGTCGAGGATCTCTCTCTCGTGGAGTCGTACCGCGGCCAGATCACGAGCCTCCTCGAGCAGCGCGGGTTCGACGAGCTCCTGGCCCTGATGCGCCGCAAGAGCGACGGGCTTCGGGCGAAGGACGAGAGATGACGGTCCGGACCGTGGCCGCCAAGGACCTGCGCCTCCTGTGGCGCGACAAGGGCGCCCTCCTCTTCGTGCTGCTCGTTCCGATCGCCGTGGTGGGCATCGTGGCGGCCAGCCTCTCCGGCGGCGGCGGCGACACGATCCACCTCCCCGTGGTCGACGACGATGGCGGCCCCGTCGCGCGCACCCTGATCGAGCTTCTCGGGGAGCGGCTGCGGGTCGAAGAGGTGGACCGCGCCCGCGCCGAGGCCCTGGTCGGGGGCGAGAGCCGCGCGGCCGCCGCCCTGGTCCTGCCGCAGCACCTCAGCAAGGACTACCTGGGAGGACGCCCGTCGCGCCTCCTGCTGCTGACCGATCCGGCCAAGGGAAACGAGCTGGACGTGATCCGGGCCTACCTGATGATCGTCGAGCGGGAGGCCGCCGCCCTCGCGGACCCCTTCTCCGAGGAGCTCCTCGAGCTCGAGGAGCAGAGCCTCACGGGCTCGCGCATCAGCACCAACTCCGTCGAGCAGAACGTCCCCGGCTTCAGCGTGATGTTCGTGCTGATGGGGGTGCTCTTCGGTCTGGCCTTCGCCATCCAGGACGAGCGCGACCAGGGCACGGTGCTGCGGCTGCGCACCGCGCCGACGCGCGGCTGGCAGATCCTGGCGGGGAAGCTGCTGGCGCGCTTCCTGGTGGGCGTCGTGCAGCTGGTGATCCTGCTGGGGTTCGGACGGCTCGTCTTCGATCTGCCCCTCGGCCCCTCGCCGCAGGCCTTCCTCGGCGCCGTCGTCGCGATCGTGTTCGCGCTCACGGGCTTCAGTCTGCTCGTGACGACGCTGGCGCGCTCGCGCGAGCAGATCATCCCACTCGGGCTCACGGTGGTGATGCTGGTGTGCTCGGTCGGCGGCTGCTGGTGGCCGCTCTTCATGGAGCCCGTCTGGCTCCAGAACCTGGCCCACCTGGCCCCGACCGCCTGGGCGATGGACACCCTGAACGACTTGATCCTGCGCGACCGCGGACTGGCCTTCCTGGCGCCCAAGCTGGGCGTGCTCTTCGCCTACGGCGCGGCCTCCGCAGCCGCCGGCGCGCGTCTGCAGCGGATCTGAGGTCCACGCCCCGGACCTCGCGCGCTCCCGGGGGAGCGACCTTCATCCACTGGATCGAGCGGGGCCGAGGCGGACCCGCCCGGACGTGGCACACTCCCGGTCAGCGACCCCCCCATGCGCTGGAAGCCCGGAGAACGCAGCCGCAATCTCGAGGATCGCCGTGCCCAGACCGGCCGGCGTGGCGGCTTCCGCCTGCCGCCGCTCGGCCGCAGACCCGGGGGCCGGGTGGCTGGACGCCCGCCGAAGCTGAGCCTCGGCAGCATCGTGATCCTCCTGATCCTGCTCTTCTTCTTCCGCGACGAGATGCTGCAGATCCTGTCCGCTCCGGGCGGCGTCGGGGTCGGCCTCCCGGAGACACAGGCGAGCGGGGGCCCTCCCGCCGCATCGTCCCCCGCCGAGGAGAGGATGGTGGACTTCGTCTCCTTCGTGCTCGACGACCTGCAGGAGACGTGGCACGGGCTGCTGCCCGGCTATCGCGATGCCCGGCTCGTGCTCTTCCGAGGGCACGTGCGCTCCGGCTGCGGCGCCGCCGCCGCCCAGATGGGGCCCTTCTACTGCCCGCTGGACGAGAAGGTCTACATCGATCTCGCCTTCTACGACGAGCTGCGACGTCGCTTCGGAGCGCCAGGGGACTTCGCCCAGGCCTACGTCCTGGCCCACGAGATCGGGCACCACATCCAGAAGGTCACGGGCATCGAGCCCCGCGTGCGCCGCGCGCAGCAGCAGAGCCCCCGGCAGGCCAACGCGCTCTCGGTGCGCATGGAGCTCCAGGCCGACTGCCTGGCCGGCGTGTGGGGCCACTCGACCGCCCGGCGCGACATCCTCGAGCCCGGGGACGTGGAGGAGGCGATGCGCGCGGCCGCGGCCATCGGCGACGACGCCATACAGGAGATGCAGAGCGGCCGCGTCCGTCCCGAGTCGTTCACCCACGGCTCCTCGGAGCAGCGCATGCGCTGGTTCCGCACCGGCCTCGAGTCCGGCGACCCCGCCTCCTGCGACACCTTCGAAGGCGGCATCTGAGCCCCGCCGCTAGCGCTCCTTCCCGAGCCAGGTGAGCAGGGCGGGGAGGAGCACCAGGTTGCAGAAGAGCATCAGGGTGAGCCCGATGGTGAGGAGCTGGGCGAGGCTCGAGATGCCCTGGTGGGATGCGAAGCCGAGCGTGGAGAAGCTCGCCAACGAGGTGAGCGCGCTGAACAGGACGGCTCGCGCGGTACTCGTGTGGAGGATGTCGGTGTCCTCTACACGATGGAGGCGGAAGCGGTGGACCAGGTGGATGCCGCTGTCCACCCCGATGCCGAGGATGAGCGGCAGCACGATCACGTTGGCGAAGTTCAGCGTCAGCCCGATCTCCACCGACACCGCAGCGGTGAGGAGCGCCCCGACCAGCAGGGGCGCGATGGTGATCAGCGCCCAGCGCACGCTTCGCCAGAGCACCAGGAGCAGCGCGGCGATCACGAGCACCGCGAGCAGGAGCGCCGTGCGCAGCGATCCCATGATCGCCCGCGCGAACTCCACGGTGTTCACTGCGGCACCGCCCGCTTCCGGGCGCACGGTCTGGACGGCGTCCACGAAGCGATCCTGCGCCCACGGCTCGCGCAGGTTCTCCGTGGCGAAGACCTCGATCCGTACCCGACCGTCTGGCGCGACCCAGCGGTCGGCGAGGCGGGCCGGCAGGGCCGCGCGGGTGATGGGGGCCGCCCCGAGTCGCTCGCGCAGCGTGGCCAGGGCGTCTGGGAGCCCGGCGAAGAGGCTCGTGTCGAGCCGTCCGGCGTCGGGGGACGCACCCTCCGAGCGGCGCTCCCGGTAGCGCGCCAGGGCGAAGGCCAGGGCATCGACGCCGGGCGTGAGGTCGTCTGCGTCACCGGTCTCGACGGCAGCGGCGATCTCGCCCAGCGCCTCCCCCAGGTCCCGCGCGGGCGGCGCGACGGCCGGCCCGGCCAGCGCCCGGGAGGCGGCGCGAACGGACTCGGCCTTGCCGTCGAGCTCGGGGACGAAGTCCTCGAGGGTGAGGACGCGGTCCACCTCGGGAAGGGCCAGGAGCGCGGGACGGAGAGCCTCGGCCTCGGCCGCGTCGGCGGCCAGGATCTCGATGGTCCAGGGCGATGTGTCCGACTCGGACAGGAGGTCGGTCATGGCCACCACGGACTCGACGCGGGGGTCGCGCACGTTGAGCGGGTCCGTGTCGAAGCGCAGCTCGTCGACCGCCGTGAGCGAGGCCAGGGCCAGGACCGCGACGACGGCGGACACACGGAGCGGGTGGCGGAGCGGGTAGCTCGGGAGCGAGATCGTGATCGCGCGCTTCTCGGCCTCGCTGAGCTTGCCCGACCTGCCCAGGCCAAGGGCGATCAGCGCCGGGTACACCGTGAGGGTTGCCAGCAGGCTGAGGAAGACGCCGGTGCCCGAGATGATCCCCAGCTCCTCCACCCCCGTGTAGGTGGTCCCGATGAAGGCGAAGAAGCCGATCGCCGTGGTCATCGCGCAGAAGACCAGGGAGCTCCCGATGATGCTGCCGCTGCCGTGAAGGGCGGGGAGCGGATCGTGGCCCAGGCCGCGCTGCTCGCGGAAGCCGAGTGCGAAGTGGATGCCGAAGTCCACGCCGAGGCCGACGTAGAGCACCGCGAACGCTGCCGTCAGCACGTTCAGGTGACCGACCGCGACGGCGGCGAACCCGGCCGTCCAGGCGAGGCCCATCAGCAGGGTTGCCAGCGTGGCGACGAAGAGCCGGAACGAGCGCAGAGTCACGAACAGCACGACCGTGACCAGGAGCAGGGAGACGACCGACGCGATGATCACCTGGACGGTGATCATGGACATCTCTTCCGTGCTGACGGCCACGTCGCCGGTGATGCGGACGCGCAGGCCCTCGCGCGGAGCGAGCCGAGCCGCAGCCTCGCGTACCGCCGCCATCGATTCCCCACCGTGCTCGAAGCCCAGGAGGGCGGGCGCGGGCTGGACGAGGACCGTCTGGGGATTGGGAGGCTCGAGCGGGGGCTCCGGGAGGAGCAGGTCGCTCCACGGCACGGGGCGCGAGCCGCCGGCCAGCGACACCTCCAGGGAGCGGCCGAGCGCCTCCAGCCAGAGAGCCCCGGCATCGAGCGCCTCGGCCCACGACTCGTCGCCCTCCAAGCCTCGCAGCGTCGCGCGCACCAGGGTGTCGAGACGAGGCTCCTCCTCCAGGGCCAGCAGCAGTGGCGCCGCGCGCTCGATCTCCTCGCTGATCCAGGCCAGCTGGTCGCCGTCCGCATACCAGATGCCGTGCTCCTCGAAGAAGGGATCGGCGGCGGGCAGGAAGACGGCGCCCACCCGGGCACGGTCGGCGTCGAGGTGTCCGGCGAGCTCGCGGGCGGCGTCGCGGGCGTCCTCGGCGCGCCGCGCCTCGACCAGCACCACCAGGTTGTCGACGAGCTGCGGGAAGCTCTCCTCGAGCGCCGCCTTGGTCTGACGGTAGGGGAGCTCCGCCGACATCATGCGGTCCGGGTCGATGTCCACCTCGAGTCGGGTGGCCGCCAGCCAGCCCGAGACGACCGTCAGGCAGACGGCGAGGCCGAACGCCGCGGCCGGTCGCGCCGACGCCGTGTCCACCAGGAGGGTCGCCACCCACCCCAGGGCCCTCTCGATCGCCCGGTTCATCGTTCGCTCACACTCACCCGGGCGCTCAGGCTAACGGAAGCGAAGAGAGGCCGACTCCCTGCGGGGAGGGCAGACATGCTGTAACTTCCGCCGGGCGCTCTTCGTAGCGCACGGGGAGGTGACGAGCGCGGGGATCGGGGACGACCCCGATGGCCGCGCCGTGGGCGAGCGCTAGCCTGCTTCGCCCCAAGCTCATGGAAACCATCGATCTCGTCCTGATTGCCGCGGCAGCCCTGCTGGGGCTGGCCGTCTGGGCCGACCACCGCCGCCTCGCGCGCGCCATGGCGCCGCGACCCGCCCCGCCGCGGCTCGACCGCTATCCGTCGATCACCGTGATCCACCCGGTCAAGGACCTGGATCCGGACCTCGACCTGAACGTCCGCTCGGCGCTGGACAGTGGCTATCCCGGGGACGTCGAGCACCTGTTCGTGTTCGACGACGACCGCGAGCCCGGGGTTCCGATCGTCGAGAAGGCCATCGCCGAGCACCGCGACTCGGGCCGTCCGGGCAGCGCCGAGATCTGCTTCTGCGGCCAGCCCCCCGAAGGCCGGACCGGCAAGCTCAACGCCATGCTGCTGGGGATCCGGCGCGCGAACGGTGAGCTGATCGCCTTCCGCGACTCCGACCTGCGAACGGATCGGGATGCCCTGCGCGTGATGGTGGAGACCCTGCTCCAGACCGAGCGAGCCGGGAGCGTCTTCGCCCCGATCGTCGTGTCCGAGCCGGCGCAGACCCTGGGCGACGCCTACTGCGCCATGCTCCTGAACGGCCTCTACACCCCGGCCGCCTGCGGCGAGCTGATCCGCCGGGGCGGCGACCTGCCCTTCATCCTGGGCCAGTTCATGGCCTTCACGCGCCGCTCCCTGGCGGCCATCGACAACCTCGAGACGATGCGCGGGCAGCTGGTGGACGACCTCTACATCGGCCAGCTGATCGAGCAGGCCGGACTGCGCAACGTCGCGTCGACCCACCCGATCCGGATCATCCAGTACGGCCTCGACCCGCAGCGCGCCCTGCACAACTTCTCGCGCTGGATGACGTTCTCGCGCACCGGGATCCCGCAGTGGTCCTTCAAGCTCCCCATCGTCCTGCGTGCCGTCGCCTCCTGGGTGGGCCTCCTCGCCAGCGTCGCATGCGCGCTCACCGGCCACGGCCTCGCAGCGCTCGCCTTCGCGGCCCTCGGCGCGGCCAGCGTCGCCAGCGTGAACGCCCTCCACAACCGCACCGGCTGCGCGCCCCTGCGCCCGCGGCACTGGGTCTCGCCTGCGGTGATCTTCGGGCTCGCCCCCTTCGTCTTCACGCGCGTCTACCTGCTGCAGAGTCGCATGCGCTGGCGAGGGCGGACCTATTCGCTCGACCGCGGCTCCCGACTCGCATCCGAGAGCTGAGCCGCACCCCGCTTCATTGCGCGGCGGGGACGGCTGTGGTCTCCTCGCGCCATGCGACGCCCCCTCGCGCTGCTGCTGCCGCTCGTCGCGGCAGCGAGCCTCGCGCGAGCCGATCTGCCCTTCGAGGTGCCCGGCCGCGTGGAGACGATCGCGCTCCCACCCGCCCCGCACTGGGTGTGGGTGGGCGACCCCCTGCTGCGACGCACCGCGCTGGTGGACGCGGGAACGGGTCGCCTGCTCGGGATGGTCTCCTCGGGCTTCGGGATGCCGGCGGCGCTCTTCGCGCGCAGCCGGCCCGAGATCTACGTCCCCGAGACCCACTACACCCGCGGAAGCCGCGGAGAGCGCGCCGACGTCCTCACGATCTACGACGCGGCGACCCTCGCGCCCACCGGCGAGGTCGTGCTGCCGGCCAAGCGCGCCATCGCCGCGACCACCGATGGCCTGGCGGCGCTGTCGGACGACGACCGCTTCGCGGCGATCTTCAACCTGACCCCCGCCACCTCGGTGAGCGTGGTCGACCTGGAGGCGCGCGTTCTCAGCGACGAGATCCCCACACCGGGCTGCAGTCTGGTCTACCCGGCCGGCGCGCGGCGCTTCGCCATGCTCTGCGCCGACGGCGCGCTCCTGCTCCTGCACCTCGACGAATCGGGACGGCGCGCGGGCCTTGCGCGCAGCGAGCCCTTCTTCGATCCCAGCGAGGATCCGGTCACCGAGAAGGGCGTCCGCATCGGCGAGCGCTGGTACTTCGTGTCGTTCGCCGGACGCGTCCACGAGGTCGACCTCTCGGGCGAGAGCCCCCGCTTCGCCGAGCCGTGGCCGCTGTTCGACGACGACGCCCGCTCCGAGGGCTGGCAGGTGGGCGGCGCCCAGCACCTGGCGGTCCACGAGGCGGACGGCCGGCTCTACGCACTGGTCCACCGCGGAGGGCCGGACGAGCACAAGCACCCGGGCACGGAAGTATGGGTGTACGCGGCCGAAGAGCGCCGCCGGATGCGGCGCATCGAGCTGCAGAGCCCGGGCTTGACCTTCCTCGGCGTTCCGATCGAAGCGGATGGCATGGCGGGCTCGATCCTGGACTGGCTCCTCAATCGCGTCTTCCGCTCGGTTCCCGAGCTGGGCATCGACTCCATCGCCGTCACCCAGGACGACGATCCGCTGCTCGTCACGGTGGGTGCATTCTCGGGCGGGATCGGCACCTACGACGCCCGCAGCGGCGAGTTCCGGGGCCGGGTGTTCGGGGGGAACATGACCAACGCGATCCTGCAGGCGCCTTCGGGATGGGGACGGCCGTGAGCCCGCTCGCCTGGCTGGTCGATCCCGCCGTCCAGGGCGGACTGCACGGCTTCGGCGCCCTCGTCCTGGGCGCGGCGGCACTGCACAAGCTCCGCGAGCCGGCGGCGTTCCGCACCGCCCTGGCGGGCTACGACCTCCTGCCCGCGGCCTGGGCTCCGACGGCCGCCCGACTGCTGGCGTGGGGCGAGGCTGCTCTGGCCGTCGCGCTCCTGCTTCCCGGAACGGGGCCGCTGCCCGCGCTGGCGGCGGCGGGACTGCTGGCGCTCTACTCCGCCGCCGTCACCTGGAATCTCGCGCGTGGCCGGGCCCAGATCGACTGCGGCTGCGGAGGCGCGGGCGGCGAGCGCCCGCTGGGCGCAGACCTGGTGCTGCGCAACGCGGCGCTGGCGGGAGCCCTGCTGGCGGCGGCGCTTCCCGCGGCTCCGCGCACGGCCGTCTGGCTGGACGTCGTCACGGCGCTGGGGGTCGCCTTCGGCCTCGCCCTGGCGCACGCCGCCTTCGACGTCGCCCTGGCCAACGCGGCACGGCTGCGCACGCGACGAGGACCGGCATGGGCGACGCACTGATCGTGTCGAACGCCGCGCTCTGGCTGGTGGTGCTCGTGTTGGGAGCGGCCGTCGTCGCGCTGATGCGGCAGGTGGGCGTACTGCACGAACGCATCGCCCCGGCCGGGGCGCTGGTGGGCCGCGAGTCGCCCCGCACCGGAGAGACGGCGCCGATGCTCGAGGTCGAGGACTGGAACGGCCGCCGGGTGCGCATCGGAGGGAAGGACCCGGACGGCCAGGGCGCCCTCCTCTTCTTCGTGTCGCCGAGCTGCCCCGTGTGCAAGACCCTGCTCCCCGTCGTGTCCCGGGTGGTCGAGGCGGAGGACGCGTCGCTCCGGGTGATCGTCGCCAGCGACGGCGAACGGGCGGAGCACCGGGACTTCGTCGCGGACCACCGGCTCGACGGGGGCACCTACGTCCTCTCGACGCCGCTGGGAATGGCCTACCAGATCGGCCGCCTTCCCTACGCGGTCCTCCTCGACGACGAGGGCGTCGTGCGCGGCCGCGGCCTGGTGAACACGCGCGAGCACCTGGAGAGCCTCTTCCAGGCGCGCGAGCTGGGCGTCGCGACGGTTCAGGAGTTCGCCGGAGGGGGCGGACGACGGGTGGCGTAGGAGGTCGGCCCATGGAGAGTATCGATCGCTGGACGACCCGCCTGGCTCGACGCCTCGCGCGGGGCACCTCGCGTCGCGGGTTCCTCGCCGCGCTGGGCGGGATCCTCGCCGGCGGCGGCGCCCTGCCCCTCCTGCCCGTGTCACGGGCCGCCGCCCAGTCACGCCGCGCCGCACCGGGCGAGCCGGCCCTGGAGCTTCCCGAGGGCGATCCCGAAGGCTGCGCCTACTGGCGCTACTGCGCCGTGGACGGATTCCTGGCGAGCTGCTGCGGCGGCACCCACACCTCCTGCCCGCCCGGCACCGAGATGTCGCCGCTCACCTGGCTCGGCACCTGCAAGAACCCCGTCGACGGCAAGCACTACGTCATCTCCTACAACGACTGCTGCGGCAAGGACGTGTGCGGACGCTGCTTCTGTCGAGGCACGGAGCGCGAGAAGCCCATCTACGTGACCCACAAGAACAACGACATCGACTGGTGCATGGGCACCGAGAGCGTGGTCTACAACTCGACCGTCGCGGTGGTGGTGGGCGTGGCGACCGAAGAAGGGTGAGAGGCGCGACCCTCCTGTTGGGCGCGGCGCTGCTGGCGCCGGCCGCGCCGGGCCAGGCCGAGTCCCCTGCGGTGAACTACCTGCTCCACTGCCGCGGCTGCCACGGGCCCGAAGGCCGCGGGAGCCCGGGCACGGTGCCCCCGCTGGCGGGACTGGTGGCGCGCTACACGACGCTTCCCGAAGGACGCGTCTATCTGGCCCGGGTCCCCGGCGCGGCCAGCGCGCCCATCTCCGATCCCGAGCTGGCGGCACTCCTGACCTGGATCGTGCGCCGCTTCGGGCCCGCGGAGGCCGTTGCGCGCTTCGAGCCCTACAGCGCGGCCGAAGTCGCCGCGCCGCGCCGCGCGCCCCTCGTCGAGGTGGACGCGGTCCGCAACCGCCTCCTGCAGCAGCTCGGTGTGGATCCGGCCTACTGAGACGCCGCGGACGGGCCGGCACCCAGCGGCTTCAGCACCGCGAGCAGGATGACGACGCCGAGCACCCCCGACAGGATCGAGCCCTCGAGGATGCCCACCTTGGCGGCGTCCAGGAGATCGGCGTCCAGGGCGAGCCCGGCGATGAAGATCGACATGGTGAAGCCGATCCCCGCCAGGCATCCCCCGCCGAGAACGGCTCCCCACGACACGCCCCGCGGAAGGTCCGCGATCCCCAGCCGCACGGCTGCGAACGCGAACGCGAACACGCCGAGCGGCTTGCCGACCACGAGGGCCGCGGCGATCGAGAGGCCGACCGGATCGCTGAACGCGTCGAGCGACAGGATCACCCCCGCGTTGGCCAGGGCGAAGATCGGCATGACCACGAACGACGACCAGGGATGCAGCGCGTTCTCGAGGAACGCGAGGGGCGAGACCACCTCCCGCGTGTAGCGTTGCATCTGCCGAACGTCGGCAGCCGACACGTCCTGGTCGTCCCCGTGCACGTACGCGTTGGCCTCCCTGAAGAGCTGACCCATCCGGGTCCGCGAGAGGTGTGCCTCCGCCGGCGTCATCAGCCCGAGCAGGACCCCGGCGATGGTGGCGTGGACGCCGGACTCGTGGAACCCGAGCCAGACGATCCCCCCGATCGCCGCGTAGAAGAAGTAGCTCCGCACGCCGAGACGCTCGGAGAAGCTGGTCACCAGCAGCGCCGCGACGCCGAGCCCCAGCCAGCCGAGGTGCAGGCTCTCGGTGTAGCCGATGGCGATGACCAGGATGGCGCCGACGTCGTCGGCGATGGCCAGCGAGAGGAGCAGCACGCGCAGGGAGTGCGGGATGCGGTCCCCGAGCACGGCCATGATCCCCACGACGAAGGCGATGTCGGTCGCCATGGGGATCCCCCAGCCACGCGCCGCCGGCCCCTCGGACTGGAGCGCCAGGTAGAGCCCGGCAGGGACCACCATCCCGCCCAGCGCGGCGGCGATGGGCAGCGAGGCCTTGCGCAGCTCGCGCAGCTCGCCGAGCACGAGCTCGCGCTTCACCTCGAGCCCGATCACGAAGAAGAAGACCACCATGAGCCCGTCGTTGATCCAGTGGCGGAGCGAGTGGCTCATGCGGAAGTCGCCCAGGCCGAACTCCAGGGTCGTCGACCAGATGGCGAAGTACGTCTCGGACCAGGGCGAGTTGGCCCAGGCCAGGGCCACCACCGCGGCGGCGACCAGAACGACGCCGCTGGCGGCCGCAACGTGCAGGAAGCGCTCGATGGGCGCGACGACGCGGTCGATCGGCGCCTTCGGGAACTCGAAGGTCTCTTCTTCGTCGCTCGCCATGGCCCTCCCCGACGCAGCCGGGCCCGCGCCGACGCGACTCTACCCGGAGGCTCGGCGCGGGGTCAAGCGGAGTCGGGCTCGACGGGAAGCGCGATGCGGAACGTCGTCCCTTCGCCCAGCTGCGACTCCACCTCGATCTCCCCGCCGTGCCGGCGAACGATCTCGTGGCACGCGGGCAGCCCGATGGCGAAGCCGCCCGCGGCGCGCTGCGCCTCGAGGATCGGCTCGAAGAGACCGCGGATCTGCTGCGGCGCCATTCCGCAGCCGTCGTCGGCGATCGTGATGGTGAGGCGCTGGCCGTCGGACTCGGTGCGCACGCGGATGCGTCCGCGGTCCACCGCATTGGCGGCGTTGATGAGAAGGTTGAGGAAGAGCTGCTTCAGCTCCTGGGCCGAGCAGAGCACGGGGGGTACGTCACCCAGCTCGCGGATCACCTCCACCTCCTGGGCGCGGAGCTTCGGCTCGGCCATGGCCAGCGCGGACTCCAGCATCTCGTTGGGAGCGGCCGCCTCGCGATCTCCCATGCCCGCATGGGAGAAGCTGCGCACGGACGACACGATTCGTCCGATGCGCGCCACACCCTCGATCGACTCGTCGATGAGCTCGCTCCCCTCCGCCAGCACGTCACCGAGCTCAGCCCCCACGCTCGAGTCCGAGAGCTGCTTGCTCGTGTCGTCCCAGATCTCGCGCAGGGCGCTGAGATTGCTGCGCATCCATGCCGTCGGGCTCGAGATCTCGTGTACGACGCCCGCGGCGAGCTCGCCGACGGCCGCCAGGCGGCCCGCCGTCACCACGCGGTCGCGCATGGCGGCGACGTCCTGGAGGTCGCGCACCGAGAGCACCCAGCCGAGCGCCCGGCCCGACTTGTCGTGCAGCGGCGCCGACGAGACCGCGACCGGCACGGCGGCCCCGGCGGCGGTGACCAGATCCGTCTCGTAGACATCGGAGTCCCCGCTCACACCTTCCAGATCGGGCAGGAAGGTGCGCAGGTCCTCTCCCAGCACCTCCTCGCGCGACACGCCGATCAGACGCGCCAGGGCCTCGTTGGCCGCCTCCACCCGCAGGCTGTCGGAGAGGAGCGCCGCACCCTCGTGCAGGCTCTCCAGGATGCGCGTCGCGAGGACTCCGGGAGCCAGGACGAAGTAGTCGTGGCGGGTCACCCCGTAGGCGAGCAGCCCGGCGAAGACCGCCACGCTCGCGCTGCCCAGGCGCGGCGCGCGTACCCCCGCCTGGGGCAGGAGCACGTCGGTCACCACCGCCACGCACAGGGTGAACACCATCGCGAGCAGGGCGTGGCGCGCCTGACTGCGCTCCATCTCGGAGGTGATCCCGCCGCTCCCGGTCTGCCAGCGCACGATGCCGAGGAGCGCTGCGACCAACGTCGGCCCCAGCACCAGCGGGAACACGGGGCCGAACGTGTAGCCCCAGCCCCAGGCACTGGGGTACACGGCCGCCAGGGCCCGGTCGCTCGTCAGGTAGACGAGCTGCGCGACGATTGCCGCGGCGTAGAAGGCGGGAAGCACGCGACGCAGCCGGGAGCGCATGTCGTCCTGGGCCTCCACCACCAGATGGAGGAGGATCGGACCGAGGGGGATCCAGCCGAGGCACGAGATCCGGATCGTGCGGATCACCCACGCGGGATCGTCGAGGTTGTTCCACACCACCTCGCAGAGCGCCCAGTGCGATGCGCAGGCCAGCATGGCGGCCATGAGCTGGTTCACGCGCTCGGCGGGAGCCCGCGCCAGCACCGCGGCGGCGGCGGCGGCGCTGGCCAGAGCCGCCACCAGCGGGAGGATGGTCCAGGGCTGCATCAGCCGGCCTCCTCGCGCGGCCCGATCGGCATCCGGACCGCGAAGACGGTGCCGCCGCCCTCGCGCGGCCCCACGCGCAGGTCTCCGCCATGGTCCGCGATGATCTCGCGCGAGATCGCGAGACCCAGCCCGGTCCCTTCGCCCACCGGCTTCGTGGTGAAGAAGGGGTCGAAGATGTGCTCCATCACCGAGGCCGGGATGCCCTCGCCGTCGTCCTGGACCGTGACGAGGATCCAGTCCCCGTCGACGGCCGAGGTGACCCGGATGGTGCCGTCGGACGGCGCGGCCTGCGCCGCGTTGGTCAGGAGATTCAGGAACACCTGGACGACGGCGCGCGGCGCACAGGGAATCGGCGGGAGGTCCTCGTACTCTCGCACGACGCGAACGCCCCTCGGAATGCGCGGCAGGGAGACACGCAAGGCCTCCTCGCACAGCTGGTTCAGGTCCGCCGCCTCGCGCTCACCGTGGCCCGCACCGGAGAAGCTGCGGACGTCGCGCACGATGTCGATGAGCCGGTCGGCGCCCCGCACCGTGTCCTCGACGGTCTCCCGAGCCGCGCCGAGATCCTTCGCCAGATCTTCGAGCTCGGGCACCAGCGCGGCGACCTTGGCGATGCGCTCGAGGTGGCTGTCGAGAAGCCCCATGTTGGTGCGGACGAACGCGATCGGGTTGTTGATCTCGTGGGTGATCGACGCCGCCATCTCGCCTACGGCGGCGAGCCGGCCCGTGATCACCAGACGGCTGCGGAGCTGCAGGACCGGGCGCAGATCGCGAACCGCAACCACGGTGCCCACGACCTCCCCTTCGGCGCGGAGCAGGGATGCGGAGAAGGACACGGGGAAGGGCCCGCCACCGGGCGGCTCGAAGCGCGCCTGCTGGGCCTCCACCACGCTGTCGAGCGGGACGCCCGGTACCAGCTCGCTGAATCGCAGACCCCTCAGGCCGGGCCGCGGAAGGCCGGCCAGGCGGGCCAGGTTGGCGTTGGCCGAGCGGATCCGGCCGTCGAAGCGCAGCAGGGCGACTCCGTCGGGAAACGCATCGAGGAGCTCGTGGGCCAGACCGCGCGGGGTGACCACGGCGTAGCCGTAGCGGTAGAGGCCGAGGAAGACCGCCAGCGCGCCGAGGCTGACGATCGCGCTGCCGATGCGGGGGAAGAGGACGCCGAGGGCGGGCAGCAACACCTCGGTGACGAGCGCCACCACGCCGAGCCCGCCGGCCAGGATGCGGATCGAGCCACGCCCGCGCTGCGCGAACGGGGCGGAGCTGCGACCCAGGATGACCGGCAGCATGACCCACGACGGGTAGGCGGCCAGCCAGAGGGTCACCGGGATGACGGCCGTGGTGAAGACCGGCGTCCAGCCCCACGGCGCCTGCCGTGCTCCCGCCACGAACCCGTCGCTGAGGATGTAGCAGGCGATGAAGAGCGGCGTCACGCGATACGCCCAGGGGAGCGCGCGAAGCAAGGGCCGCGGGACCGCATCGCGGTCCATCACGGCGTGCAGATGGACACCGAGCGGCCCGAACCAGAGGAAGCCCAGGGAGGAGATCCGCGTGAAGAAGGCCGCCTCCTGCGCGCTCCCGGCGAGGTTCCACACCACCTCGCAGAGCGACCACCAGCCGGAGCCGATCATCAAGAGCGCCGAGATCCGGTTCGCCGGGCGCTTCGGATCCCGCGCCCACGCGGCCCCCGCCACGGCGAAGGCGATCACGCAGGCGGCCAGCGGTATCAGGACGTAGGGGTGCAAGCAGAGCTCTCCGCTTGGCTTTTCGGCCGTGCGCAGCGTCGCCCGTAGGTGTCCGTGCCAGATCGCCGGAAGGCGCCCTCTGCCCCCCGGGGAAGCCCCCGGGCTCGACCGCCAGCGAAGGCGAACCAGCCGAAGGCCTGCGCTCGAGGCGAACCAGCCGAAGGCCTGCGCTCGACCGCCAGCGGAGGCGAACCAGCCGAAGGCCTGCGCTAGGGTGGCCGGCCGCGCCGTGCCGATCCGCTCCCTCCTCATCGCGA
>JANQFA010000214.1 GCA_028278065.1 Myxococcota bacterium | reverse complement strand
GGTGACAGCGCTCGGCCACGATGCGCGACTCCTCCACGAGCCCGACGAGGTGGAGGCCGGCGACGTGCTGGTGCTGCTGTCCTGCGAGCGGCGCTTCCGGGACCTCGCCAAGAACCGTCACAACGTGGTCGTGCACGAGAGCGCGCTTCCCGAGGGTCGCGGCTGGTCTCCGCTCACCTGGCAGATCCTCGAGGGGCGCCGCGAGGTTCCGATCACCCTCTTCGAGGCGGCAGACGCGATCGACGCCGGACCGATCTACCTGCAGGACGTGATGCGCTTCGCAGGCCACGAGCTCCTGCCCGAGCTTCGCGCGGAGCAGGCGCGCAAGACCGCGGAGCTCGTGCTCCGCTTCCTCGGGGCGCTCCCGGGGATCCAGGGGCGCGCGCAGCAGGGCGCGGGAAGCAGCTACCCGCGTCGCACTCCCGCCGACAGCCGCGTCGACCCGGAGCGCAGCCTCGCCGAGCAGTTCGACCTGCTGCGCGTCTGCGACAACGAGCGCTACCCCGCCTGGTTCGAGCACGGGGGGATCCGATACGTGCTGCGCATCGAGAAGGCCGAAGGGTGAGGGCGCCATGGCGAGCTACGTGATCCTGTCGCAGAAGCCGTGGAATCGGAACCTGGCCGGCGACCTCGAGCGGAAGCTCGGGGGCGAGTGGCACCACCTGGCCGAGCTCTCTGCCGGCGAGCTCGAGAAGATCGCGCCCGAGCTCGTCTTCGTGCCCCACTGGTCGCGCATCATCCCGCGCGCGCTCCACGAGCGCTGGCGGTTCGTCGTGTTCCACATGACCGACCTGCCCTACGGTCGCGGCGGGACGCCGCTGCAGAACCTCATCGTGCGCGGCCACCGCTCCACGATGATGAGCGCCATCGCGGTGGTGGAGGAGGTGGACGCCGGGCCCGTCTATCTCAAGAGGCCGCTCTCGCTGGAGGGGAGCGCGGCAGAGATCTACGCACGCGCGTCGGGTGTCATCGAGGGAATGATCGAGGAGATCGTGCTCAGGCGACCGGATCCGCACCCACAGACGGGCGAGGTGGTGCGCTTCGAGCGCCGTCGTCCCGAAGAGAGCGAGCTGACCGCCCTGGACGATCTCGATGCGGTCTTCGACCACATCCGCATGCTCGACGCCCCGGGCTATCCCCACGCCTTCCTGGAAGGCCGAGGCTTCCGCATCGAGCTCACCGGCGCGTCGCGTGCCGAAGACGGGAGCATCCGAGCCCATGCTCGAATCGTGGAGAAATAGGCGCGTCATGCTGGTCGCCGCGCATCCCGACGACGAGGTGCTCGGCGCGGGGGCGCTGGTGCACCGCCTGGTCGCGGAAGAGGAGGCGACGGTGCACGTCGTGCTGCTGGGGCGTGGCGCAGCGGCCCGGGAGCACGCGGACGTCGACCGGGGACAGTCGGCCAACGAGCGCGACGCCGAGTCCGCACGTCGCGTGCTCGGCCATCAGACGCTCTCCCTGCACGATCTGCCGGACAACCGCTTCGATTCGGTGCCCCTCCTGGACATCGTGAAGATCATCGAGAAGGAGAAGGCGACCTTCAGCCCGGACGTGGTGCTCACCCATCATGCGGGAGACGTGAACGTCGACCATCAGCTCACCTGTCGCGCGGTGGTCACAGCCACCCGGCCCCTCGAGGGCGAGTCGGTGCGCAGCGTCCTCTCCTTCGAGACTCCGTCGTCGACGGAGTGGCAGGCAGCCAGCCACCCGCGTCCCTTCCGGCCCAACGTCTTCCTCGAGGTGTCGGCCGAGGATCTGTGCGCCAAGGTCGAGGCCATGGAGTGCTATGCGCTCGAGCGTCGCGCCTTCCCCCACCCCCGTTCGCCCCGCGCACTCGAGGCGCTGGCAGCCTGGCGGGGCAGCACGATCGGATGCGAGTACGCGGAGGCCTTCATGCTGCTGCGGAGCGTCCTGTGAGGCGCCTCGTCGTGGCGGGCCGGGCCATCGGTCCGGACGAGCCGCCCTACGTCATCGCGGAGATCTCGGGCAACCACAACGGCAAGTACGAGCGCGCCGCCGAGCTGGTGCGCCTGGCCGCGGAGTGCGGCGCCGACGCCGTGAAGCTGCAGACCTACACGCCCGACACGATGACCATCGACTGCGCGCGGCCGGAGTTCTCCATCGGCGCCGGACCGTGGGCGGGCCGCAACCTGCACGACCTCTACCGCGAGGCCCACACCCCCTGGGACTGGCAGCCGCGACTGAAGGAGCTCGCCGACGAGATCGGCATCACCCTGTTCTCGACTCCGTTCGACGAGAGCGCCGTGGACTTCCTCGAGGCGATGGACGTACCCGCCTACAAGGTGGCCTCCTTCGAGAACACCGACGTGGCGCTCCTCGAGCGGGTCGCTGCCACCGGGAAGCCCGTCATCGTGTCCACGGGGATGGCGAGCCTGGCGGAGATCTCCGACTCGGTGGAGCACCTGCGGGCCGCTGGCTGCCGCGAGCTGGCCCTGCTCCGCTGCTGCTCGGCCTACCCCGCGCCGCCCCGCGCGATGCACCTGCGCACGATCCCGCACCTCGCGGAGACCTTCGACGTGGTCGCCGGACTCTCGGACCACACCCTCTCGAACGAGGTGGCGGTGACCGCGGTCGCCCTCGGCGCGTCGATCGTGGAGAAGCACTTCATCGGTGCGCGCAGCGACGGAGGGCCCGACGCGGCCTTCTCGATCGAGCCCGACGAGCTGGCGTCACTGGTCGCCTCCATCCAGGCGGCCTCGGCGGCGTGCGGCCGGGTCCACTACGGGCGCAGCGACGTCGAGGAGGAGAGCCGCGTCTTCCGGCGCTCGCTCTTCGTGGTGGAGGACGTGGCGGCGGGGCAGCCCTTCACCCGCGAGAACGTGCGCGCCA
Organism: Myxococcota bacterium; assembly: GCA_028278065.1. Classification (GTDB taxonomy): domain Bacteria; phylum Myxococcota_A; class UBA9160; order UBA9160; family JAFDET01; genus JAFDET01. The sequence goes on along the minus strand of JANQFA010000214.1, from coordinate 44,136 downwards.
TCCGGCCCGGCCACGGCCTTCCGCCGAAGCACCTCGGCGAGGTGCTCGGTCGCCGCGCGGCTCGAGCCGTGCCGCGTGGAACGCCGGTGAGCTGGGACCTGCTCGGCTAGACGGCGCGCCCGGCGACCAGCCGGCGCCGCGTCACATGGGCCAGCAGCAGGGCGTAGAGGCACAGAGAGAGCGAGGTGGCGGCGGCGACCCCGACGAGCCCCCATCCCGACCAGGCCGCCGCCGAGCTGGCGGCCGCATTGATCGAGAGACCGAGCGCCTGGACCGCGAGATAGGTGCGGTGGTGACCGGCCGTGTTCAGGAAGTTGGCGCAGCCCATCGCTGCGCCCACCGCGACCACGCCGGGCAGGATGACGAGAGCCGGCGCGACACCCGCCGCGTAGCGGGGCAGCCAGGTGTCGACCAGGCCGGGCAGCACCAGTGCCAGAAGCAGCGCGGGGACGACGCCGGCCGCCAGGCCGCGCGCGCTGTGACGCCGCACGAGAGGTGCGATGGTCGCAGGCTCCGGATCTCGTCCCCACGCGAACGCGATCGCCGGGTAGCTGAGCTGCGAGGCGACCGTGGGGCCCAGGACCGCCACACCGAATGCGAAGATCGCGACGGTGTACGCGCCCAGCGCCTCGGCTCCCAGGAAGCGGGCCACGATCCAGCGGTCCACGGTCGAGATCAGCGAGAACAGGAGCCCGGCCGAGAGGATGGGAAGGCCCACGGATACCAGCCTGCGCAGCTCTCCCGCCGGTGCGCGTGCTGCGCCGAGCGGCGGCGGGTCGAGTACGAAGCCGACGCCGGCTCCGGCGGAGTAGCCGGCGACGAAGGAGACGGCCAGGCCGGCGAGTCCGGCGTCGCGGCCTCCGGCGACCCAGGCGGCCAGCATGCCGATCGCGGCGGCTGCGGTCTGCGCCGCCTGGCTCCGGAACTGCTGCTTCGAGCGGGCGCGCAGGGTGGTGTAGAGGAACAGCACCTGCGCCGCGGCCACCGCACCGGCGGCCACCCAGAGATCCGCGGCCACGCCGCTGCGGGCCTCGGGGATGGCCGCCGCCAGCGCCCAGACCAGCATCAGGCCTCCCGCGGCGAGGGCCGCCGTGCGAAAGCCGAGCGCCTCGAGGGCACGCGCCGCAGCGGCGTCGCCCCCGCCCAGCGCGATGGGGACGTCGCGCGCCATCCCGGTGAGGACGCCCAGGTGCGCGTGGCTCGCGTAGCCGATCAGTGCGGCGAGCAGGTTCCAGACCGCGAAGCTCTCGGGCCCGAGGCGGGCTGCGGCCAGCAAGGCGAGCCCCATGTGCGTCCCGTGGAGCAGGCCGGTGGCGCCCAACACGACCGAGAAGTCGCTCGTGCGCCGGAGGCGAAGCGAGCGCGTGGCGGGAAGCGACGCCAGCGCCCCCGGCTCGCGCGCGCTCACGGCTCGGCCCCGGTGAGCTTCTGCCGCGAGATCCTCCAGAGGAAGGAGGGGTTCCCGAGCAGATAGCGCCGCCAGAGCCGGCGCGGCTCGATCGCCAGTCTTCCGAGCCACTCGAGACCGTTCCGGGTCATCCAGCGGGGAGCCCGGACGAGCTTGCCCGAGACGTAGTCGAGCGCCGCTCCTCCGGTCAGTGCGATGCGAGCGTCGATCGCGTCCCAGTGATCTCTCAGCCAGGCCTCCTGGAGGGGCATGCCGAAGCCGACGACGAGGATGTCCGGCGCAACGCGATTGATCTCTTCGACCACGGCGCGTGAGGCGGCACAGCCCGCGGTCTTGTCGAAATAGCCGTCCCGCGCGCCGACGACGCGCAGATCGGGAAAGCGCGCGCGCATCCGCCGGGTCGCGCGGGGAGCGACGCCGGGCTCTCCGCCCAGGAGGTAGAGGCTCCACTCGCGTCGCTCCGCCTCGGCACCGAGCTGCCACATCCAGTCGGCGTAGGTGATCCGAGGTGGGAGGCGGACTCCGAGCATTCGCGCTGCCAGGCGCACGCCGGCTCCGTCGCAGAAGACGACGGGCGCTTCGTTCCAGAACTCGCGCAGCCAGGGCCGGGTGCAGCCGAGGTTGAGCGCGTGGGCGTTCACGTTGAGGACGAGCGAGTGCCCGCCCGCCCGGATCACCTCCCCGATGTAGGCATGCAGCCCGTCCACGTCGAGGGGATGGACGTCCACGCCCAGGATGCGCACCGGCTCCGGAAGCACGCTCACGTAGCGGCGCCCTGGGTGGCGCGGCCGATCTCCGCGGCGATCCGGGCAGCCGCCCGGGGTGTATCGCGGGCCATCACACGCTCGAAGACGCGACGCTGGCGGCGCGCCCGCTCGACCAGCTCCGGATCACCCGTGCGGAGCACCTCGAGCGCCGCCTCCAGCTCCGCCCTGCTGCCCGTCCGCCACAGCCCCAGGCGCGTGAAGATGCGCTCGTGTGCCGTCGGGAACACGTCGGCGATGTCGATCCCGAGCGCCAGGCGATCGAGCGCGATCGCCTCGAAGGTCGCCGTGGAGCAGACCGACGCCACGACGTGTGCTTCGCCGATCGCGTCCTCGAGGGCCTCCGAGGGCGGGGCGATCTCCGCGTGCTCGAGCCCGCCGAGGAGGGCCAGCTCCGCGGAGCTGGCGCGCGGGTGGGGTCGCACGCGGAGCGCCATCCCGCCTGCCGAGCGGCCCACGATCTCGTCGAGTATGCGGAGCTGCCGGAGCTCGCGATGACCCGCGTCGCGCATGCCGTGCCAGGCGAACGCGCCGGTCAGGTAGAGGATGCGCAGGGGAGGGCGGCGGTGCTCCCCGCCGTCGGCGGAGGCACTCCGCGCGACGAACAGCGGTGCGAAGCGGGGGCACCCGGTCGCCTCCAACCGGTCCAGGGGCACGCCGCGCAGGGCCAGCTCGTCGCTCACGGCGAGACCGGGGACGAAGATGCGGTCGCAGCCGCCCTCGCCGATCTCGGCCGGCGCCAGGTGGGCGAGGCCCAGCGCGCGGGCGGCGGCCCGTACCGCGCGGCGTACGGGCCTGGCCGGCGAGTGGAAGAGCCAGCCGTTCACCACCAGGAAGCAGGCGGCACCGCGCTGCTGGGCGGCGCGGATGAAGCTCCGCTCGAGGGCTCCGTCGCTGCAACACACGAGAGCGTCGAGCCCCTCGCAGGCGCGGGCGATGGCCGCGTGGTTGCGCAGCACGACCGCCAGCTTTCGCGCCTGGGAGAGGAGCGCGAAGGGTCGGGAGGGCGGCCGGATCGGCTCCAGGGTGCGCACCGGGAAGCCGGCGGCTCGCGCGACGTCGCCGGCGTCCTGCCGGAAGAAGGGGTCCAGCGAGAGGAACTCGGCAGCTTCGGGGTCGCCGAGCTCGCGGGCCACCGCGACCAGCGTCTGGGCCTCCTGACGGTTCTGCGCGAGGAAGAGGACGCGGGGCGTCCTGCGTGCGGTGCTCGAGGGCGGGCTCTCCACGGCAGATGGATCGGCAGGAATCGCCCGCGACCCAAGCGCGAAAGCCGCCCAGCTGCGTATCGCTGACGGCCTTGTCGAGGGGGATTCCCCCTCGGTCGGCGCATCCAGCGGACGTCGCGAGGGCCACGGCGGGATACCCCAGGTACTCCCGCGGGGTTCCGGCGGCGGGTGCCGCCGCGTGTAAGGAACCTGCCACGGCCTGCCGATCAGCTGCCCATGAGCGGTCCGGAGGTCGACGGCGCCGGCGGGTGGGACGCCGCATCGCTGCGGCGCGCCCACGTCTACGCCGACGTGGTGCTCGTGTGCGGCGCCTGGATGCTGGCCTGGGCTACCCGCCGCGCACTCGACCCGGTCTTCGGCTTCGCGATCAACGGCTTCGAGACGTATGCCGCCGCTGCGCCGTTCGTCGTCGGTGCCTGGATCCTCTCGTGCCGCGCCTATGACATCTACAGGCCGCGCCGGCTGGCGACGGCGAGCGACCACATCCAGGCCCTCGGCAAGGGGGTCCTGCTCGGCCTGCTGGTGATCTCGAGCCTGGGCTTCATGGTGAAGGAGTGGCAGTTCGGGCGCGTGGTGGTGCTCTTCACCGCCGCCTACAGCCTGGTCTTCCAGGGAGCGAGTCGGCTGGCCTTCACGCGCATCGAGCGACGCCTGCGCGCCGCGGGCCGCCTCGACGTGCGCGTCCTCATCCTGGGTGCCGGCACCACCGGGATCCGACTGGTGCAGAAGATCCAGGACCATCCCGAGGTGGGCTATCGGGTCGTCGGCTTCCTGGACGATGACCACGAGCTCCAGGGCGAGAAGGTGGCCGGGGTGCCCGTGCTGGGCGGCACCGCTGCGCTGCGTGCCAGCGCGAAGTGGCACCGGGTGCAGGAGGTCTTCGTCGCGACGCCCGCCATGGGCCACACGCGGATGCTCTCCCTGGTCCTCGATTGCGAGGACCTGGACGTCACCTTCCGGGTGGTGACCAATCTCTTCGAGGTGCTCACGGCGGGCACGCCGGTCGACCTGGTCGACGACCTGCCCCTGGTTCGCCTGGGTGGGCGGCGCCCGCCCTCTCACTACGAGCCCGCCAAGCGAGCGCTCGACGTGCTGCTCGCGTCGCTCGCGCTGCTGGTCTCGGCCCCGCTCTGGGCCTGGTGGGCGCTGCGCATCCGGCGCGACTCGCCGGGCCCGGTGCTCTTCGCCCAGGAACGCATCGGGCTGGACGGTGCACGTTTCCGCATGCTGAAGTTCCGCACCATGCGGTCGGACGTCGATCCCTATGCCGTCGCACCCAGGGGCCGCCGCGACCCGCGCATCACCCGCTACGGGGACTTCCTGCGCCGCACCAGCATCGACGAGATCCCCCAGCTCTGGAACGTGCTGCGCGGCGAGATGTCGCTGGTGGGACCGCGCCCGGAAATGCCCTTCATCGTCGATGGGTACGACGAGTGGCAGCGCCGCCGCCTCACGGTGAAGCCCGGTATCACCGGGCTCTGGCAGATCCTCGGTCGCAAGGACCTGCCCATGCACGACAATCTCCAGTACGACTTCTACTACATCCGAAACCGTTCGCTGTGGATGGACCTCTCGCTGCTGGTGCGCACCGTCGGGGCGGTGCTCACCCGGCGCGGCGCCTACTGACGGGACGCAGCGAGGTGTTCGAGGATCCGCACCAGCGTCTTCACCCCGCGATCCAGGTTCTGGATGGCGATGCGCTCGTTGGGGCCGTGCACCCCGCGGCTCTCGGACGGCGGCAGCCAGCGCGGCACGAAGCCGTAGGCGACGATCCCGAGGTCGCGGAAGTAGTGGGCGTCGGTGAAGCCGGCGATCACCCGCGGCACCACGGCGGCGCCCGGGTCCAGCTCGGCGGCAGTGGCGCGGATGGCGTCGAAGAGCGGGGTGTCGGCGGGCGAGCTGCGCGACGGGAAGGCCAGGATCGGCTCGATCTCGACGCCGGGGTCCGAGATCACCGCGCGGATCCGGTTGGCGAAGACGTCGCAGCGCTGGCCCGGCAGGATGCGGGCGTCCAGGTGGGCGTAGGCCTCGGCCGGCGCCACGTTGGTGCGCGGCGCACCTTCGAGCACGGTGATGGTGACGGTGTTGCGTACCAGGGCCGCCCGCCCGCGGCTGGAGAGGAAGCGGCTCTGGAAGCGCGGATCGACCGCGAGACCCAGCGAGAGATGGGCGTAGCCCTCGCGATCCTCCTCCGCGGCGTAGGGCGCGAGCTCCTCGAACATCCGCTGCACCTCGGGGGTCACGCGCACGTCGGTCTGCATGTTCCGCACCCGTTCGAGGGCGGCGATGAGGCGCGGCACGGCGGCATCGGCGCTCGGGGCGGAGCTGTGCCCGGGCGTTCCCCGGGCGGTCACGCGCAGCCAGCACGGGCTCTTCTCGGCGACGGAGACGCCCCACACGGGAACCGCCCCGCCGTTGCCCGCCAGGATGCCCCCGCCCTCCGTGAGCAGGTACTGGGCATCGCGCAGCAGGTCCTTGCGCTGCGCCACCAGCCAGCCGGCGCCGTCGCGTCCGCCGGTCTCCTCGTCGGGTGTGGCCAGGAAGATCACGTCGCGGTCGAGCGGCGTCTCGCGCCGCGCCAGCTCGACCAGGGTCATCAGGTGGACGACGGCGACGCCCTTGGCATCCAGGGCGCCGCGGCCCACCACGTAGCCGCCACCGACCACCCCCGAGAAGGGCTCCACCGCCCACTCGGAGGCATTTGCGGGCACCGTATCGAGATGCGAGAGCAGGATGATCGGCCTCGCGCGCCCGTTGCCGGGCACGCGCCCCCACGCTGCGGCGCGTCCCTCCGTCGCGACACCCTTCGGCGTCTCGACGAGCTTCGCCTCGATGCCCTGGTCTTCCAGCACGTCGACGAGCAGGCGGGCCAGGGGCCGCTCGTTTCCGGGCGGGTTCGTCGTGTCCATGCGGATCGCCCGGGAGAGGATCTCGGCCGCCGCGGCGGCGAGATCCTCGATCGGTGCGTCGGGCCCGGCCCGCCCGAAGGGCCAGACGGCCCCCGCGGGGGAAGGCAGCGAGAAAGCAACCAGGAGCGCCAGCGCCGCACCGCCAACACCCAGAAAGCACTTCATCCTCGGAGATCTGGAGCCGTTTCTCCGCACCCGCACCCCCCTCCGGCCGCTCCGTGGAATCCCCGAGCCGTGACCCAGCTCACCGCTGCCAGGGCCCCTGGATGAGACTCGTCGTCATGCTTGGTGAAGTGCGGACCCTGCCGGCGCGGGCTAACTATAGCCCCCGTCGAAACGGGGACTTCGAGTAACATCAACGCGGCGAGGAAGGCTCACTTGGGCGGACGTGGGGGGTTCCAGAGACTGCGCGCGCAGCTGCGTCGCGCGTCCCTGCTGACGGCGATCGGACTCACCGGGTTCGCTCTGGCCGTGGGTGCGGTCACCCTCGCGGTGTCCGCGGACGAGATGTTCCCGCGCGTCGACGCACCTCCCGGCGAGCTGGCGAGTCTCTCGCCCGATCCGCTCGAGCTTCCCGAGTCCGAGCCCGAGATGCGCCCGGCGTGGGACATGAGCATGGAAGGCATGATCACCGCGAGCGGCGTGATCCGTGCCGGCGGCTCGCTCGCGATGGCGCTCGGCTCCGAGGGCATCCCCGCGTCGGCCGTTCACACCATCGTCACCGAGATGCGGCCCGTCTTCGACTTCCGCCGCTCGCGCGCAGGGGATACCTGGCGCGTCGTGCACCACGTCGAGCGCGGCGTGGTGTCCTTCGAGTACGGCACTTCGGATCTCACCTCCTACCATCTCTTCCGGCGCGGCGACGGCTACGTGGCCGAGCGACGCGAGCCGCGGCTGGAGCGGCGCACCGCGCGCATCGCCGGTGTGGTGACGACCAGCCTCTACGAGACGATCCGCGACCTCGGCGAGAGCCCGCAGCTGGCGACCGACTTCGCCGAGCTCTTCGCGTGGGACGTGGACTTCTCGCGCGCGGTGCAGCCGGGCGACCGATTCAACATCCTCTACGAGCGCCTCTATCGTCACCCGACGGGAGGCGAGCCCCAGTACCTCGGTCCCGGAGTGATCCTGGCGGCCCGCTACGAGGGCCAGACGGGCAACCACGAGGTGGTGTACTACGAGAAGGAGGAGGCGCGCGGGGGCTACTACCGGCCCGACGGCTCCTCCCTCGAGCGCCAGTTCCTGGTCGCACCCGTGAAGTACACGCGCATCGCTTCGCGCTACAACCCGAGCCGTCGCCACCCCATCCTCAAGGTGACGCGGCCGCACTACGGGATCGACTACGCCGCGCCCCACGGGACCCCGATCTTCGCGGTGGCCCACGGCAAGGTGATCTACCGCGGATGGTCCAGCGGCTACGGCAAGCTGGTGAAGATCCAGCACGAGAACGGCTCCATCTCCTACTACTCCCACATGTCCCGCTACGCCGACACGGTGAAGCTCGGCGACTGGGTGCACCAGAAGCAGGTGATCGGCTACGTGGGATCGACGGGCCTGGCCACCGGGCCGCACGTCTGCTTCCGGATCAAGAACAAGGACGGACGCTTCGTGAACCCGGCGCGCCTGCGCACGCCGGCCGGCGATCCCATCCCCACGGCGCGCATGCCCGAGTTCCAGCTCGTGCGCGACGCGCTCTTCGCCCAGCTCGACGGCGGCGGCCGCGACATCGCGGTCGACGAGGCGCTCTAGCGCGGGCTGCGCCCCGCGCCGAGCCTCGGGTCTCCGGGGTGGCCGCTGGCGCGACGCCGTGCAACGCTCCGCAGCCATGACCGACTCCGACGCCGATCTGAAGCGTCGCATGGCCGAGGCCGGGCGTCGGCTGGGAGCCCGCGAGGCGGAGCATGCCGCGGCCCTGGCCGAAGCGCGCACCTGCGCCGATCGCCTGCGCGAGCGGGTGGCCGAAGCGCTCGACGCGTTCCACGAGGCCAGCGCCGCCGCGGGGGCGCCCCAGCTCCGCGTCGAGCTGACGCGCACCCGTGTCGACGACAAGCACGTGCGCTCGGTCGAGTTCTCGGTGCAGCGGGGCCGCCACCGCGCCGTCGTCACGGTGAAGAGCCGCGGAGAGGTGACCCTCGTGGGGCCCTTCAAGGCAGGCAAGACCGAAGGGCCCTGCCGGACCTTCCCCATCGGCGCCGGCTCCGAGATCAGCGCCGCCCTGGGCGAGTTCCTGGAGCGCTTCCTGGAGGAGGCGGCCACGCCCTAGGCGGCGGAGAGACGGGCTTCCGCGCCCGGCATCGAAGGGATGACGTGAGCCTCGATCGTGACGACGCTGCGCTGGACGTTCCCGTCCGCTCGCTCGCGGACGTGATCGGGTACTTCCGCGCCGCCGAGAAGCCGCCCGCCGAGTGGCGGGTGGGAACCGAGCACGAGAAGATCGGGCTCTATCGACACGATCTCTCGCCGGTGCCCTTCGAAGGCGACCGCGGCATCGAGGCGCTGCTGCGCCGCCTGGCGGAGATCGACGGCTGGACGCCGATCGAGGAAGGCGGTCGCACCATCGCCCTCGCCCGGGACGGGATGTCGATCACGCTCGAGCCCGGCGGCCAGCTCGAGCTCTCGGGCGCTCCGGTTCGCACCATCCACGAGACCTGCGACGAGTTCCAGACCCACCTCGTGCTGATGCGCAGCGTGGAGGAGGAGTTCGGGATTGCGTGGCTGGCGCTGGGGGCGGAGCCCTTCCACTCCATCGAGGAGGCGCCGCGCATGCCGCGCGTGCGTCATCAGATCATGCGGGAGTACCTGCCCACCCGCGGCGAGCTCGCGTTGGAGATGATGCATCAGACCGGAACGGTGCAGGCCAACTTCGACTACGCGTCCGAGGCGGACATGGTGGCGAAGATGCGCGTCGCCATGGCGGTCACGCCGCTGGTCTCGGCCATCTACGCCAACTCGAGCATCGGCGCCGGCAAGGCCAACGGCTTCGAGAGCCGCCGCCTGCACGTCTGGCAGCACACCGATCCGGATCGCTGCGGCCTGCTTCCCTTCGTGTTCGAGGAGGACTTCGGCTACGAGGCCTGGGCGCGCTGGGCGTTCGACGTGCCGATGTTCTTCGTCGTCCGCGACGGGCAGTACCTGGCCATGGGCGGGCGTTCGTTCCGCAGCCTGGTGGAGGAGGGTCACGAAGCCGGGCCCGCCACCCTGGCGGACTTCGATCGCCATCTCACGACCCTCTTTCCCGAGGTTCGCCTGAAGCGGTTCATCGAGGTGAGGGGCGCCGATGCGGTGCCCCCGAATCTCACCTGCTCGCTTCCGGCCCTGTGGAAGGGTCTCCTCTACGACGCGGACGCTCGCGCGGGTGCGCTGGCCCTGGCGGGATCCTGGAGCGCCGCCGAGCGGCAGGCGTGTCTCGAGCGGGTCGCGCGGGGCGGCCTCGCCGCTCGGGGGCCGGACGGACGACCCGTGGTCGAGCTCTGCCACGAGCTGGTGGCGCTGGCCGACGCCGGGCTGCGCCGGATCGGGCACGCGGGTCGCCGAGACCCGGACGAATCGAGCTTCCTCGACCCGGTCCGCGCGCAGCTCGAGAGTGGCAAGAGCCCGGGACGGGCGCTCCTCGACCTGTGGGAGGGGGAATGGACCCGGTCGCCAGCGCGCTTGATCGACTACGCCCGGTATTGATAGAGTCGCGGTCCCGCCGGGACCCGATCCCGCCCGAGGTGCACCCGCAATGTCGATGAAATTCAGCTTCACCCTGGACGACGACGACCTGAAGTACTTCCAGCGTCTCCTGCGGGACGCGAAGAAGGCCTCCAAGGACGAGGAGCCCGCCGAGATCATCGGTGCGGCCCGCAAGGTGGTGGGCGAGGCGCGTGCCAGCAAGCGCCTGCCCAGCTTCGCGGAAGAAGCGATCGACACCCTCGAGTCGCTGGTCGACATGGTGGAGGACGAGGACTGGGCGCTGAACCGCGCCATCGCCGCGAAGGTGGTCGCGGCCCTGGCCTACTTCGCCCATACCGAGGACCTGATCCCGGACCACGTCCCGGGGCTCGGCTTCCTGGACGACGCGATCATGATCAAGATCGTGGAGCAGGACTTCAAGCACGAGCTGTGGGGCTATCGCAAGTTCTGCAGGTTCCGCGACGGTGCCGAGCAGCGCCCCTGGACCGAGGTGGCCCGCGAGCGCCTGCCGCGACGCCTGCGCGACAAGCGCGATGCGATCCGCGACGAGATCGCCGTGCGCCAGGAGAAGGCCGCCGCCCGGGAGGGCAAGGGCCTCTTCCGCTGGTAGACTCATCCGCCGAGCGGCGGCCATGAGCACTTACCAGCCCCAGCGCGATCGCCTCCTCATCGTCGACGACGAGGAGGCCATCCTCGAGACGATGCAGTTCACCTTCGAGGACGACTACGACGTCCTGACCTGCTCGGATGCCGCGGAGGCCCTCGAGATGCTCGACGCCCACCCGGTGGCCGTCGTCATCAGCGACCAGCGGATGCCGAACATGACCGGTGTCGAGTTCCTGTCGCGGGTGTTCGAACGCCACCCCGAGGCCGTGCGGATCATCCTGACCGGCTTCGCCGACATGGACGCCATCATCAAGGCGATCAACGACGGCCATGTCTACGCGTACATCACCAAGCCCTGGGAGCCGGACGACCTCAAGCAGGTGGTCCGCCGGGCGGTGGAGCATCACAGGCTGACGGTGGAGAACGAGCGACTCCTGGCCGAGCTGGGGCGCAGCAAGGTGCTCCTCGAGGCGGTGATGGACCGGGTCGATCAGGGAGCGCTCGCGGTCGATGCGGACGGGACGGTGCAGGCCACGAATCCGCTGGCGCGCCGGTATCTGGGGCTCGCAGGGGATCCGCGGGGGCGCAAGGCGGAAGAGGTGCTGGGGAGCGGCGACCTCGAGAGGCTGCGCAGCGTCGCCTTCGGCCTGGCCGCCGACGACGAGTCGAACACGTCGGACGTGGAGCTGGCCCGGGGCGACGTGACGCTGCGCCTGCGCCTCACGGTGCACAAGCTGACCGATCCCGCCGGCGCCGAGCTCGGCGTGGTGGTGTTCTTCCGCGAGATCTCCCACGAGCCCTTGCGGCGACGCTTCGAGGACCTGGTCTCGCAGCTCGTCGCGATGGACGGGGAGATCCGCGGCGACGTGGAGTCCACGATCGTCGAGCTGCGCGATCTGGGCAGCGAGCTCCAGGGCTCGACGGTCGGCTCCCCCGGTGTCCAGGAGCTGGGCGAGCGCTCGGCGCGCACGGTGACGGCGCTGGAGAACTGGCTCGCGATAGACGACGCCCTCGCGCGCGAGGACTATCCGGACGCCCAGCTCCTCCAGGACCGCATGCGGGTGGCGCTGGCGCGCTGGCCGCGACCCGAAGAAGTTCCGGCACGGGTGCGAGAGCTCGCGCGCCGCGTGGAGGCCTACTACGACTCCGGAGAGAACTCGAAGCAGCGCACCCTCTGAGGCTGCGCCGCCGGCCCCCGCGCCGGCGTCTGGTGCGCTGGAGCGCCTCGAGCACCGCAACGAGCGGCTCGGGGTGGCGCTGCGCTTCACCTGGGCCTTCCACGCCCGCGAGGTGCGCTTCGAGCGGAGCGAGGGCGGCGGCTTCGAGCGCATCTTTCCGGAGACGTTCTCCTTCCGCGCGGACCGCCACGATCCCGCAGAGCTCTACCTCCAGCTCGAGGACCTGTGGACCACGCCGCGGCGCATCGCGCCGAGCGCCCACCGGCGCGACGCCGAGCGCGCCATGCGTCAGCTCTTGCGCGCCCTGCCCGGCTACCTGGAGCGCGCGCTCGACCGGCTGGAGTCGGAGGGACGCCTGCAGGGCGAGGCGCTCTCCCGGGTGCACGGCGACCTGACCGTGCTCCTCGGCGTCGCCCTGCGCTTCCTGGCGGACAAGGATCTGGAGGCGGAGGAGGAGCTGCGGCTTCCGGCCTTCCATCTGCGCAAGCTCGCCTACCGGACGAGCAACGCGCTCCTGGCTGCCAGGGTCTCTCCGGCGTTCCTCGCGCGCTACGTCGACGAGGGGGGCGTCACGCTCGAGCCCGGGGACGAGGTCTCCGAGACGGCTCTCTTCTACGCGCTCGCCGGGGACGATTCCGACGCCACGGACCGGCTGCTGACGGGGGTGGCCGAGCAGGCCTTCCACCGCTGGTTCGAGGATGTCTGCCTGGACGAGAGCAACCAGGCTTTCGAGACGCACGGCTCGCCCTTCGGCGATCGCGAGAGCGAGGTGTTGCGGGCGGCCACCGCCGACGGGAGCGGACGCCTGAGCCTGGGGCGCGACCTGGTTCCCTACCTGAGGCGCAGCCGCAACCGCGACTGCCTCCGTGTCCTGCAGAAGCTGGAGGGCTGGTTCCTTCGCCAGTACGACGTGCACCACGCCGCCGCCGCCATCCAGCACCACCGCAACGTGGAGCGCGGCGACGACGACGGCGAGCGGGTGCTCTCCCGGCACTCGTCGCGCAACTATGTGCTCGGTCTGGGCATCCTGACGGCTCCCTTCCTGGCGGCGCTCGTGGCCTACGACCGGGCGCCGCGCATCTTCGACCTGGTCTGCTCGTTCGAGGTGGCCGCGATCACGGCGGCGGTGATCTGGTTCATCGTGTGGCGCTTCTGCGTGAAGCGCGACCTCACCTTCTTCCACGCCTCGGTGCCGCGCATCGGGGCCGGGATCATCGTCGGCTACCTGCCGGTGTTCCTGATCGACGAGGTCTGGGACCTGGCCAGCGAGCCATGGCACTCGCTCCTGATCGTGACGGCGCTCCTCGGCGGCGCGACACTCCTCTATCTCTACATCGAGGTCCAACGCCGCCTGGGCGACACGGCCGTGGCATTCGCCCGGGCCCGGGCCATCTTCATGCTGGGCGTGGTGGAGGCCCTGGCGCTGGGGCTCCTGCTCACCAGCCTCTTCGGTCGCTTCATGGCGGAGCGCAACTGGGGAGGCGCCGAGCTGGGCGCCGAAACCCGCGCGGCGACCTTCGAGTCCCTGCGCGCCACCCTGCCGCCCGTGGCCGGCGAGCTGCCCTCCATCGTCGGCTTCGAGCCCTTCCTCGCCTTTCCGTCCGCGGTACTGCTGATGACCTTCCTGTCCTTCTTCATCGGCACCTTCCTGCAGCTCATGTGGGAGGACATCCCGCTGACCGAGCCGCTCTAGGGGTAGCCCGCGGGGCGGGAGCCGGTGTCCCCTCGGCTGCGGCGGCATCTCAATCCTGTACATTCCGGGCCCGGCCCGGTGGAGGACCGATGCCTTCCATCCAGATGTTCGTCCGGGGCACCTGCCCCTACTGCACGGCGGCCAGGCGCCTGCTGACGGCCAAGGGTCAGGCCTGGGAAGAGGTCGACATCGGGCTTGCGCCCCAGCGCCGGGCCGAGATGGTCGAGCGCTCCGGCCGGACCACGGTTCCCCAGATCTTCATCGGAGACACCCACGTGGGCGGGTTCGACGACCTTTCGGCACTCGACGCCCGGGGCGGGCTCGACCCGCTCCTGCAGGAGAGCGACTGATGGCCGAGCGCGTGAAGGTGCTCATCATCGGCAGCGGACCGGCGGGCTACACCGCCGCGATCTACGCCTCGCGCGCGGAGCTCGAGCCCGTGATGCTGGCCGGGTTCCAGTTCGGCGGCCAGCTGATGATCACGACCGACGTCGAGAACTACCCGGGCTTCCCCGAAGGCGTCACCGGCCCGGAGATGATGGACCTCTTCCAGAAGCAGGCCGAGCGTTTCGGTACCCGGATCCTCTTCGAGGACGCCACCTCGGTCGACCTCTCGAGCCGCCCCTTCCGCGTGGTGAGCGACGAGCACGAGTTCCTCGCCGACTCGCTGATCCTGGCCACGGGCGCTTCGGCCCGCTGGCTGGGGATCGACAGTGAGCAGCGCCTGGTCAACAAGGGCGTCTCGGCCTGCGCCACGTGCGACGGGGCCCTCTACCGGGACAAGCCCATGGCCGTCGTGGGCGGCGGTGACACCGCGATGGAGGAGGCCCTCTTCCTCACCCGCTTCGGCACGAAGGTGACGGTGATCCACCGCCGAGACGAGCTGCGCGCCTCCAAGATCATGCAGGAGCGCGCGCGCAAGAACGAGAAGATCGAGTTCCTGTGGGACTCGGTGGTGGAGGAGGTCCTGGGCGACGGCTTCGTCAGCGGCGTCCGCACCCGGAACGTGAAGACCGGCGAGATCCGGGACCTGGCGGTGGAGGCGCTCTTCATCGCGATCGGACACCAGCCCAACACGGATCTCGTGAAGGGACAGATCGAGCTCGACGACGTGGGCTACATTCGCGTCGTGCCGGGCACCAGTCGCACGGACGTCGAAGGCGTCTTCGCGTGCGGGGATGCGATGGACCCGACCTACCGGCAGGCGATCACCGCCGCCGGTAGCGGCTGCATGGCATCGATCGACGCGGAGCGCTGGCTGGCCGAGCAGGGGATCGAGTAGCGGGGGCACGACATCGCCTCATGGCGCTGACGGCCGACAAGTTCGAACAGCTGATCGCACACTCGTCCGACATCGTTGTGGCTACGGACCGGAAGGGGACCGTGGTCTACTACAACGACGGCGCGAAGGCGAGCCTCGGCTACCGGGCGGACGAGGTGATGGGCCGCTTCGTGGCCCAGCTCTATCCGAATCTCGAGGAGGCCAGGCGCGTGAAGCGCGCGATGCTCTCCGAGGAGCACGGCGGAAGCGGGGTGATCGACGCCTTCCAGACCACCTTCCTCACCAAGCAGGGCGAGCAGATCCCGGTGGCCATCACGGGGACCCTCCTCCGCGACGACGAGGGCGGCGAGGACGGGACCATCGGCTTCGCCAAGGACCTTCGCGACATCCTGCACAAGGACCAGCTCGCCACCCTGGGCGAGGTTGCGATCGGTCTCTCACACGAGATCAACAACCCGCTCTCCGTGATCCTCAACCAGTCCGAGCTGCTCGAGCGCGACCTGGTGCGTCTGGCCGACGAGCGCGACACGTCCGTCGAGATGGAGCGCCTGGATGCGATCCGGCGGGAGATCGCGCGCATCTCCGAGATCCTGCACCGGCTCGGCGAGATGGTGGAGCGCGAGAGCTACGAGACGGTCGACTACATCGGCCCCGCGCGCATGATCGACCTGCGCAGGCGCTGGGAGGGAAAGGCGGACGAACGGCTGCGCGGTCTGCGCATTCTCGTGGTGGACGACGACCCGGGAATCCTGCGCACGCTCTCCGAGATCCTCGCCGCAGACGGCTGCAGCGTGGAGACCGCCTCGGACGGACGCGATGCCCTGGCGAAGGTGGAGAAGCTCCCGATCGACGTGGTGGTCTCCGACGTGGTGATGCCCAACATGGACGGCTACGAGCTCTACACGAGCCTCCACCGCTCCCATCCGGAGATCCCGGTCCTGATGATGACCGCCTTCACCTACGACAAGGACCACATCATCAAGCGGAGCCGGGTGCAGGGGCTGCGCACCGTGATCTTCAAGAAGCCGGTCGATCCCGCGAGGCTCCGCCACGCGATCCTCGAAGCGGCCTTCCCCGCCGAGGACGCGGAGTCATAGCCGGCGGGCGGCGCAGACCGCCGCCACCTGGCAGGCCCCGGCGCGGATCAGGACGCGGGCGCACTCGGCGAGGGTGGCGCCGGTGGTGGTCACGTCGTCCACCAGCGCGACTCGCCCCGCGAGGGGACCCCGGGCGGCGAAGGCCCGCGCCACGTTGTGGGCGCGCTCGCGTCGGCCCAGGCCCGTCTGGCTTCTCGTGTCGCGGACCCGCCGCAGGGCACCGCGTGCGAGGGGCGCGTCCAGGGCGCGCGCCACCTCGGTCGCGAGCTTCCCGGCAGGCCAGAAGCCGCGCTGCGTGAGGCGCTTCGGGTGCTGGGGGACGGGGACGACCAGGTCCGCGCCTTCCGGCAGGTGGCCGGCCGCCTCCCGCGCCAGCAGGCGGACGATGGCTTCGGGGCCCGGTGCCAGTCCGGCGAGGCCCGGCGGCGGGTACTTGAAGCGGTGGATCCAGTCCTCGGCGGTCGCCTCGAACGAGACCGCCGCCACCGAGACGAGCACCGGGAGCGGCGGTCGGGGATCCCGCGGTTCGGCGAGGCGCGGCAGGCGCGCGTCGCAGGCCCGGCACAGGACGGCGTCGTCCGCGTCCGGCGCAGCGCCGCAGCCCGCGCAGGCGGGGGGCAGCAGGAGCTCGAGGAGCTCGCGGAGCAGGCCTCGCACGATGCGTCTCCGAGGGATCGTTGGACGGGGCGAGGCGACCTGTGGGAACCTAGCAGGCCGCCGCGGCCGGCGGCGCGCTGGAGGAGCACGAGATGGTGGAGGCGTTGGAGAGGCGGACGGCCGGAGACCCGGTCGAGGCGGTGGTCGAGGGCCTGGACCGGATGGGCGCCGTGATCGTGGCGGGACTGCTGGATGGGGACACCCTGGCCCGCTTCAACGCGGAGCTCGACCCGCACCTCGAGGCCGTGGCCCGAGGGCGCCGCATGCTGAACCCGGCGATCGACTGGTTCATGGGCAGCGAGACCCGGCAGCTCACCGGGGTCGCCGCCATCTCGCGGGTCTTCGCCGAGGAGATCCTGGTGCACCCTCTCCTGCTCGGCGTCTGCGACACGATCCTGCTGCCCTCCTGCGCCCGCTACCAGCTCAACATCGCCCACGTGCTGGATCGCGGTCCCGGCTCGGAGGAGCAGCTCCTGCACCGCGACGAGCTGGTCTGGTGCCACATGCCGCGGCCCCATCCCGAGATCCAGGTCGCCGCGGTGATCGCGCTCGAGGACTTCAGCGAGGAGAACGGCGCAACCCGGGTGGTGCCGGGCAGCCATCGCTGGGAAGACCTCGAGCGTCAGGCCAAGCCCGAGGAGACGGTCGCGGCCGTCATGAAGGCGGGCGATGCCGTGGTCTACCTGGGCTCGACCATCCACGGCGGTGGAGCGAACGTGTCTTCGCGGAGCCGGCGGGCGATGCACCTCTCCTACACCCTCGGCTGGCTGCGCACCGAGGAGAACAACTACCTCTCGGCCACTCCCGACGTCGTGCGCGGCCTGCCGCGGCGATCCCAGGAGCTGCTCGGCTACGCGGTCCACGACGCGCTGGCTGCCGGGGGCGGCTACCTGGGGACCCACGACTCGCTGGATCCGGTGGAGCTCCTGCAGGACGGAAGGCTCTAGGAGCCCGTGCCCGCCGCCCAGCTCGCGGAGGTCGGGTCGCGGCCCTGGAGGACGGCTGGATGCTCCTGCAGTCGCCGGTGATCCACCCGCTGACCCCCGGAGCCGAGCTCGAGGTCGGCTACCTCCCGAACGAGTTCGTCTTCGAGCGCCGCGTCGACGTCCCGGCCTGACGGACCCGCGGCGCCCGCTCGAGCGGGGGGCCTGGCAAGAGGGGATCAGCCGCCGCCGGGCTTGGGGAAGAGCGCCTGGACCTGGAAGCGGATCTGGGCGCGGCCCACGCCGTCCGGGCGCGCCACGTTGTAGTAGGCCTGCAGCGTCGTGTTCACGGGCAGCTTGCCCAGCCTGAACACCTTGCCGATGCCGCCGCCGAGCGGGACGGTCCAGCGGTCTCCGCTGTCGCGCTCCCAGTCCGACGTCATGATCGGCGCGGTCACCAGGTACAGGCCGTTCGGGAGGTTGAAGTTGATGAAGGGCTGGAGCGTCATGAAGTTGACGTCGTCCCGGTCACCGTCTCCGGCGAAGGACCAGATGTTGTTGATGAGGCCTCCGACGACCCACGGGCCGGTCGGGTACACCACGACTGCCCCCGGTCCGGCCGACCACTTCTCCGAGCCGAAGATGTCGTCGCTGGCGGTCGGGAAGCTGAGCACCGGGCCGACGCCGATCATCAGGTTCTCGAAGGCGGGCGGAACCACGTAGCCCTGGTAGACGAGATCGCCGACACCCCATTTCTCGCCGACGTTCGCTGCCAGCTGGGGCTGGTAGATCACCGGGAAGATGGGTCGGTTGACGATCAGCCAGTCCCCGACGTTGACCGGCACCACCGGCTGGATGTTGCCGATGTACTGGGTGTCGTTCTCGGAGCCGGCGCCCAGGTTGATGTTGTTCTGGATGGGGAAGCTGATCAGGTCCGCGATGGGATTCTGGGTCTTCTTGGCCAGCTCCGTCTCGCCCTGGGACGCCGCGACCGTGGGGAGGCAGACGAGCACGAGGGCGACCAGGGCGAGTCGGATGGGCATGGTGGGTGCGCACATGAGACCTCTCCTCAGTGGACGGTACGGCTCCATCCCTCGGGGCTCCGGTGCAGCTCCGTGGTGGGCCAGTAGCGGGTGTCGAGCTTCAAGGTGATGACGCCGGCCTTGCCTTCCAGGTCCCGGGTCCGCAGGCGCACCGAGTCGCGGTCCCGCTTCTCTGCGACGGCGGCCAGGAAGGCGTCCAGATCCGGTGTGGGCTGGTTGTCCACGTCCACGATGCGGCGCGTCGCGCCCAGCCCGTAGCGGTGGGACGGAGATCCCCACGCGAACCAGCTCACGTAGATGCCCCCGGGCGGGATGCCGCGCTGGGTGGCGACGGCGCGGTGGGGCTCCTGGAGGAGGGCGCCGGCCCAGAGCAGCGCCCGCTCGCGCCCGCGGTCGGAGAGGACGTCGGTGGGCACCCGGATCAGCAGCTCGCCGCCGTCGCGCAGCAGGGTCAGCTCGATCTCCTCGGTCTGCTGCACGGCGCGCTCGACTTCGCGAACGCGCGTCACCGGCTCGCCGTCGATGGCGAGGATGAGGTCGCCCTCGCGCAGCATCTCGGCGGCCCGCACGTCCGCCGCGAGGTAGCGGATCTCCAGGACACGGCGCCGTGCGGCGTCGTGCTCCTCGAGCCGCCGCGCCGCCGCGTCGGAGAGACCACGACTGCGCGCCTTCGAGAGCGGAAGTGGCCGCAGCTCGGCCCCGATGCTGCGCCACGCGAAGGGCTCCCCCGCGCGAACCGGCTCCACCATGTCGAGGATGAGCTCCGCGGGAATGCCCGCGAAGAACGCCCGAGGGCGCTCGCGCCCCTGGGCCGAGAAGGACGCCCAGTGGGAGAGGATGCGGCCCTTGGAGTCGACCAGGACGCCCCCGATCGTGGTGGGCGCCCGCGATACGCCGATCAGCTCGGCGTTGGTCTCGCGGTAGCGGGGCGGCGAGGTGGTGGGCAGCGACGACACCTCCACCCGCGAGACCTGGGTCTTCTCCGAGATGAGCTGCTGGCTCTCGGTGAGCGCCACCAGCCAGACCTCGTCGCCGGCCTCGAGATCGACCGGACGGAGCTCGGCGTCGCGCACGGGCGTGTCGCCCAGGCGCGCGGGGTCGTAGCGGATCAGGGCCAGGTTGTGCTCGGGGTGCAGGCTCACCACCTCCGCCGGCACCTCCACCGAGCCGGCAAAGGTGATGGTGGCGTCGCCCAGGGACGCGGGGACCGTGTCGCGGTCCACCACCACGAGGCCCTGCTCCGCATCGACGACGAGCCCTGCGCCGAGATAGGAGTCGCCGTAGACCCCGTCGATCCGGAAGGGGATGTTGTAGCGGACGAGGCCCAGGGAGGGGGCCACCCGGCGGATGCGCTTGTCCGCCGACTCGCGGAAGCGCGTGGAGGCCGGCTCCTGCGGCTCGGCGCGCGCGGCTTCCGGCGAGTCCAGGCAGGGCCAGTCGCCGGTCGCGTCGTCGCGGGTGCAGCGTCGCATCGGGTGCCAGCGCCGGTCCACGGTGACGACGGCGACCTCGCTCGCCTTGGGCACGGTGATGCGCGAGTAGCGCACCGGAACCTGGGCGCCGTCGGGGAGCGCCGCGAAGGCCGCCTCCACGTCCTCCAGGGTGGGCGTCGGCTCGCCGCCGACCTCGCGCAAGAGCGCGCGGCTGGGCACGTTGGCGCGCCGGAACATGTAGCCGGCCGAGGCGAGGTAGACGCCCTGCACGGGCAGCCCGTAGTTGCGCGCCTGCTGGTAGGAGAGCGCGTGCAGGACGCTTCCGCCCACCTCGAGGTAGCTCCTCGGCGTGATGGCGTGGAGATCCCCGACCTGTAGCGACACGCGAATGGGCTCGCCGCCGCGCTCGACATCCAGGGTGATCTCGCGCCCGACCCGGTCGTCGAGGGCGTCCGCCAGGGGCCGGAAGCTCGAGACCAGCTCCCCCTCGATTCTCACCAGCACGTCGCCGGGCTGGAGCTTCCCCTCGGCGGGACCCTCGGGAACGACCTCGCCCACCACCAGCATGCCGAGCGCGTCGGGCCGGGAACGGCGCGCCGCGGCCTCGGTCTCGGTGCGCAGGCCCAGGCGGCGTACCTCGTCGTACGGCTTGTGCAGGAAGACCGTCTGGAGCGTCCCGCGCGGAACCGGCTTCCCGTCCCGCACCAGCTCGAAGGCCCGCACCACGCGGTCGAGCGGCAGGTAGTAGCTGGACGCAGCGCTGCGTTTGCCGCCCGCATTGAGCGCGACCACCCGTCCGCTGCGGTCCACGACGGGGGATCCCGACGAGCCGCCCGAGGTGTTGCTGGCGGCCTGGTAGTAGAAGGTGTTGAAGTCGTTGAAGCGCCCGCGCCCGTAGGCGGGGGCGTCCCGGTCCAGCCGGGCGAGGGTTCCGGCGAGGATCGAGAGCTTCTCGCCGGCGTCGTTCCCGATCACGCGGATGTCGGCCCCGACCCGCGCCCGCTCCGGCGCCAGCTCGAGCTGGGTGCGCTCCATGAAGCGAACCTGCGCCGGGTCGTAGCGGAAGAACCCGAAGTCGTGCACCGGGTCCCGGTACACGGCCTGGATGTCGACCTCCTCCTGGTTGAGGAAGACCGCCTCGGCCACCACGGGTCCCGGGCTGACGACGTGCCTGTTGGAGAGGATGATGCCGCGCTCGGCGTCGACGACGAAGCCGGTGGCGGTCGAGACGTTGGTGGACTCGGTGTCGAAGGGACGCGTCTCCGACAGGCGGATCACCACCACCGCGGGGGTCACCCGCTCGAGGGTGTCCTCCCAGCCGACGTTGGACCGCGCGTCGGTCTGCGAGGTGACGGGCGCCGCCGCGAGGAGGACGGCTCCGAACAGGACGCCGAGGAGTGCGTGTCTCAGGGCGCTGCGCTCCGGGCGTCGTCGTCGCCCAGCGGCAGACGGTCGCCGTCGCTCCAGAGTCGCTCCAGGTCGTAGTGCTCGCGCACCTCGCGCTGGAAGACGTGCACCACCACGTCGCCCAGGTCGATCAGTACCCAGCGGCCGTCGTCGAGCCCCTCGATCCCCAGCGGCTGCTCGCCCAGCTCCTTCTTCGCGCACTCGATCACTCCGTCTGCGATCGTGCGGACGTGGCGGTCGGAGTTGCCGGTAGCCAGCACGAACCCGTCGGCGAAGGAGGAGACTTCGTGTACGTCGAGCGCCACCACGTCCTCGCCCTTCTTGTCGAGTATGGCTTCTGCGATGCGGCGGATCCTGTCGACCCGGGAAGAGCTCAAGCGGAGGGCCTCCGGTAGGCGCCCGAGGCCTCGACAGCGTCGCGCACCGGGTCTGGGATGAGATAGCGCACGGACCGTCCCTCGCTAAGCCGCGCGCGCAGGTCCGAGGCGGAGACGTCGATGGCGGTGATTTCCACGAGGTCGACGCGCGTGCCCGCGCTGCGGTGGACGGCGGAGCGGCCGTCGCCGGCGACCTCGAGGTCCCCGGCCAGCGCTTTCGGCACCAGATCGCCGATTCCGCCTCCGCGCAGCGGCGGGCGGGTGAGCACGGCGAAGTCGGCCAGGGTCAGCAGCTTCTGGGGCTCCCGCCAGCTGGCCATGTCGGCGAAGGCGTCGCGGCCCAGCAGGAAGCAGAGCGGTCCGCGAGCCTCGCGCAGCGCGGGGAGGGTCTCCACCAGGAAGGACGGTCCGTCCCGCTCCACCTCCAGCGGGTCGACCTCGAAGCGCGGATTGCCGGCGACCGCCAGACGCACCCAAGCGAGGCGCTGCGCCGCGGGCGCGAGCCGCTCCTCGGTCGGGTCCTTGTGGGGAGGGCGCGCACTGGGGACGAAGACCACGCTGGCGAGGGAGAGCGCCTCGGCTGCCTCCTCCGCGGCGCGCAGGTGCGCCACGTGGATCGGGTTGAACGTGCCGCCGAGGACGCCGGTGCGCCCCGTCTCCCGGGCCTCGCTCATTCGCGGAGCTGACCGTTCCCGAAGAGCACGAACTTCTGGGTCGTGAGCCCCTCGAGCCCCATCGGCCCGTACCAGTGCACCCGTGAGGTGGAGACGCCGATCTCGGCACCGAGTCCCAGGCGGTAGCCGTCGGAGAAGGCGGTGGAGCAGTTCACGCCCACGACGCAGGAGTCGAGCCTGCGCGTGAAGTCCTGGGCGGACGCGTAGTCGCGGGTGACGATGATCTCGGTGTGGTTGGATCCGTAGGTGCGGATGTGATCGAGTGCCGCGTCGAGATCGTCCACCACGCGTACTGCGATGAGGGGCGCGAGGTACTCCTCGGCCCAGTCCGCCTCGCTGGCGGGAACCGCCTCGGCGAAGACCTCGCAGGTCACCGGGCAGCCGCGGATCTCGACGCCTTCCTCGTGCAGCGCCTTGAGGGCGACCGGCAGCGCGGTGCGGGCGGCGTCCCGATGGCAGAGCAGGGTCTCGAGCCCGTTGCACACCGCCATCTGGCGCATCTTCGAGTCGAGCACGATGTCCCGCGACATGTCGGGATCGGCGCTGGCATCGAGGTAGACGTGGGAGACGCCCGCATCGTGGGCCACGATGGGGATCTGGGACTCGGCCATCACCTTGCGAACGAGCGCACTGCCTCCGCGCGGGATCAGGAGGTCGATGTAGCGATCCTGCTTCAGCATCACGTCCACCGCGGCGCGGTCCCGCGTGGGAAGCAGGAGCAGCGCGTCCTCGGGCAGGCCCGTATCGCGCGCCGCCGTGCGCAGGGCGTCGGCCAGCGCATGGTTGGAGCGGAACGCCTCGCTTCCACCGCGCAGGATGACGGCGTTGCCGGCCTTCAGGCAGAGGACCGCCGCGTCCACCGTCACGTTGGGACGCGACTCGTAGATCATCGCGATGACGCCGAGGGGAATGCGCATGCGGCCGACCCGCAGTCCGTTGGGTCGCACCCACTGCTCGCCCATCGTGCCGATCGGATCGGGCAGCGCGGCGACGTCGCGCACCCCCTGGAGCATGTCCGGCCACTTGTCGGTGAGGTCCAGGCGGTTGACCAGGACCCGGTCGACCCCCTTCTCGCGGGCCTCGGCGAGGTCGCGCCGGTTGGCCTCGAGGATCGTCTCCTTCTGCTCGTCCAGGCACTCGACCGCCCGCGTCAGCCAGGCGTTCTTCTGCTTCGAGCCCAGTGCCGCCATGGCGGGCGCAGCGGCGCGCGCGCGCCTGGCCAGGGCCTCGATCTCACGGGTGAGTTCGTCGCTCATCTTCTCGCTCGCTGCGCGCTCGTCCGGGAAGAGGGGTCGAGCAGCACCAGGTCGTTGCGGTGGATCACCGCGTTGCCGTTCGAATAGCCTAGCACCGCAACGATCTCGCGGGTCGGGAGCCCCTTGATGCGCCGGATCTCGTCGGCGCTGTAGGCGCTGAGGCCGCGCGCCAGCTCCACGCCGCGGGCGTCGCTGCACGCGACCGGATCGCCCACCCCGAAGCTCCCGGTCACCTCGGCGATCCCCGCCGGCAGCAGGCTGCCACCCTTCTCGCGCAGGGCGCGCGCAGCTCCGTCGTCGAGTACCAGGCCGCCGCGGGCGCGGGTGGTGTACGCGATCCAGTGCTTGCGCCCGCGCAGGCGTACGTCCGGCGTGAAGAGCGTCCCCTCGCGCTCCCCCGCCGCCACCCGCAGCAGGACGTCCTTCGTGCGCCCGTTGCACACGACCGTGGCCGCCCCTGCGCGACCCGCGCTGCGCGCCGCCTCGAGCTTGGTGATCATGCCGCCGCGGCCGAAGGCGCGGTCGGAGCCGCCTGCAGCCTCGAGCACGTCCTCGTCGATCTCGTCCACCACGTCGAAGAGGTCGGGCTTCGCGCGGCCGGGCTCCGGCTTCTCGACGAAGAGCCCGTCCACGTCGCTGAGCAGGACGAGCAGGTCCGCGTGCACCAGGTTGACGACCGTAGCCGAGAGGTTGTCGTTGTCCCCGAAGCGGATCTCGTCGGTGGCCACGGTGTCGTTCTCGTTCACGATCGGGACCGCGCCCATGCGCAGGAGGGCGTTCAGGGTGTTGCGCGCGTTGATGAACCGCTCGCGGTCGTCCAGCCCGACCCGGGTGAGCAGGATCTGCGCGACCGCCACACCGTGTCTGGCGAAGCGCTTGCGGTAGGTCTCCACCAGATCGATCTGGCCTACGGCCGCGGCCGCCTGCATCTCCGGGATCGAGCCCCCCGGCCGGTGCCAGCCGAGGGTGCGACTGCCGAGGGCGATCGCGCCCGAGGAGACGAGCACCACCCGGCGACCCTCCCGCGTCAGGGCCGAGATCTGGCGTGCCAGCTCGGAGAAGGCGCGGCTGCGCACGTGCCCATCGTCGGTGAGCACGCTGCTCCCGACCTTCACCACGATGCGCTGAGCGCTGCGGGCGGTCTCGCGCTCGCTGCTCGTGCCGCTGCCCCGTCCGCGCTCGCTGCTCGTGCCGCTGCGGGCGGTCTCGCGTTCGCTGCTCGCGCCGCTGCGGGCGGTCTCGGGTTCGCTGCTCGTGCCGCTGCCCCGTCCGCGCTCGGCACTCATTCCTCTGCTCCCGCCCCGGAGGCCTCGGCCTCCGCGCACGCGTCGAGGGTCCGCAGCATGGCTGGAACCAGACGCTCGATGCCCTCACCGGTGGCGGAGGAAACGAAGATCACCTCGTGGCCGCGCTCGCGGAAGTGCTTCGCGGCCGGCTCCAGCTTCTCGCGGGTGGGGACGAGGTCGAGCTTCGAGAAGACCACGATCTCGGGACGCTCCAGGAGCCGCGGATCGTAGCGGCCGAGCTCGCGACGCAGGGTGGCGTGGTCGGCGACCAGGTCCGCGCCCTCCATCTGCATCCGGCCCGCGTCGAGCAGGTGCACCAGCACCCGGGTCCGCTCCACGTGACGCAGGAAGCGGTCGCCGAGGCCGGCGCCCTCGCTGGCCCCCTCGATGAGGCCGGGGATGTCCGCCACCACGAAGCGTCGGTCGTCGACGTCGACCACGCCCAGGCTGGGTACCAGGGTGGTGAAGGGATAGGCGCCCACCCGGGGCTTCGCCGCGGAGAGCCTGCGGATCAGCGTGGACTTCCCCGCGTTGGGGAAGCCCACGAGGCCGACGTCGGCCAGCAGCTTCAGCTCGAGCCGCAGGCGGCTGGACGCACCGGCCTTCCCGGGCGTCGCGAAGTCGGGTGCCTGACGGGTCGGTGTCGCGAAGTTGGAGTTGCCGCGCCCTCCGCGGCCGCCCCGGGCCGCGACCCAGCGCTGGCCGGGCTCCGAGAGGTCCGCCACGGGCGTCGCCTCGTCGGATTCGTCCTCGCAGTCGAACACCATGGTTCCCACAGGAACGCGCAGGATCACGTCCTCGCCGGCCTTGCCGTCCTTGCGGGACTTCGAGCCGTTCTCGCCCGAGGGTGCCTTCAGGTGGGGGTGCAGGCGCAAATCGAGCAGGGTCGCCAGGTTGTTGTCCGCCACCAGCACGATGTCGGCGCCGCGCCCGCCGTCGCCTCCGTCCGGCCCGCCCCGCTGGACGAACTTCTCGCGCCGGAACGAGACACAGCCGTCCCCTCCGCGTCCGGCCGTGACCGAAACGGTGACCTCGTCGATGAAGCTCTCGTTGGACTTCGACATGGTACGCCCGCGGCGCGGACGTACGGAGGGAGTACCCGCGCTGCGGTCCTCTCCTAGGCCGGCGGCTCGATGTGGGCGACGACGCGACCGCGCGAGCGGCCGTACTTCACCGTGCCGTCGACGAGCGCGAAGAGCGTGTAGTCCTTGCCGCAGCCGACGTTGCGCCCGGCGTGGATCTTCGTGCCGACCTGGCGGACGAGGATGTTCCCGGCGCGCACGTTCTCGCCGCCGTAGCGCTTGACGCCGCGACGCTGCGCGTTGGAGTCGCGCCCGTTGCGGGAGCTGCCCTGACCCTTCTTGTGCGACATCGTTCTCGTCCTTCCTCGGCCGGCGCGCGCCGGACCCGCTGATCCTCGCGGCCGGTCTCCGCTATCCGCTGATCTCGTCGACCCGGATCTCGGTGTAGGCCTGCCGATGACCCTGCTTGCGGCGGTAGTTCTTGCGGCGCTTCATCTTGAAGACCACGATCTTGTCGCCACGGCCCTGGTCGGTAATGGTGCCCACCACCTTGGCCCCGTCCACCACCGGGGTACCTACCCGGGGCGAGCCGTCGCCGCCCACCAGGAGCACCTCGTCGAGCTCGATCTTCGAGCCGACGTCGCCTTCGAGCCGCTCGACCCGGACGGTCTTGCCGGGCTCGACACGGACCTGCTTGCCACCGGTGCGGACCACCGCGTACATCTAGAGTCCCTCGGGCTTTGGGGAGTTCGGCAGTATCTCGGATTCCTCTTCTACGTCAAGCTCGTGCGGCTCGGGGGTCGGGGCCGCTCCGGCTTCGGGAGACGAGATAGGGGAATCGGCTGAAGCCGATTCCCCGGCTGTCTGAACGTTGCCGCTGAGGCCCTCTTCCAGGTCGAGCGTCTGCGGCTCGGGCGCCGGAGCGGCTTCCGGCTCCAGGCCGGAGAAGGGCTCGGGCTCGGATCGGACGGGCGCCGGGTCCGCTGTAGCCGTCTCCTCGGCGGGGCCGTCGTCATCCAGGGCGGAGAACGGCTCCGGGGCGTCGTGCCGCCCGGGCTCCGTGGGGTCGACCGGCGCTTCTCCCCCAGGGGTCAGGCCCAGGTCCGTCTCCTCCTCGTCCATCTCGTCGTCGGTCTCGGACTCCTCCTCCGCTTCGGGCTCGTCGTCCGCGGCAGCGGGGCCGTCGCGGAGCCAGCTCGGCACGAAGCCGAGGGCCGGGCCCGGCTCGCTGGTGCGCACCTCGAACTGCTCGTGGTGGAGGGTCGCCGAGACCACGATCTCGATCTCTCGTCCCAGCTTCTCCTCGAGGCTCTTCAGGGCCGCGTGGTCTCGGCCGAGCAGCAGCTCGCCCACGCGCCGCGACACCGTCACCGCGATCTTGCGGCCGCTCAGGTGGGGCAGGTCCTTCTGGATCTCGCGCAGCACCCGGAAGGCCACGCTCTCCGCCGAGAGCACGTAGCCCTTGCCGTCGCAGTAGGCGCAGGGCTCGCCGATCGTCTGCACCAGATTCTCGCGGGTCCGCTTGCGCGTCATCTCCACGAGACCCAGCTCCGAGATCTTGAGCACGTTGGTGCGTGCCTTGTCCCCGCGCAACGCTTCCTGGAGGGCGCGGTAGACCTTGTCGCGGTTTCCCGCGTCCTCCATGTCGATGAGGTCCAGGATGATGAGGCCGCCGATGTTGCGGAAGCGGAGCTGGTGCACCGCCTCGCGCACAGCCTCCAGATTGGTCTTGAGGACCGTCTCCTCGAGGTCGCGCTTTCCGACGTAGCGTCCCGTATTGACGTCGATGGCGGTGAGCGCCTCCGACTGGTCGACGATGAGGTAGCCGCCGCTCTTCAGCCAGACCTTGCGACCCAGGTTCTGGTCGATCTGCGCCTCGAGTCCCAGGTGGTCGAAGACCGGCTCCTCGCCCTGGTAGAGCTCGATCTCGGGCGGGTCGACCATGAAGCGCCGCACGAATGCGGTCATCTCCTCGTGCAGGGCCGGATCGTCGACGAGGACCCGCCTGGTGTCTCCGCCCACCATGTCGCGGATGATGCGCATCGGCAGCGCCGGCTCGTGGTAGAGGATCTCGGGCGCGCGGACCTGCGCCTTCTTCTCCTGGAGGTCGCTCCAGGTCTCGGCCAGGTACTTGACGTCGGCTTCCAGGTCCGAGTCGCGCACGCTCTCTCCGGCCGTGCGGATGATGAAGCCGAGGTCCTTGGGCCGGACCTTCTCGACGACCGAGCGCAGGCGGCGCCGCTCACGGTCGTTGTCGATACGGCGGCTCACCCCCACCCGACGGCCCCAGGGCGTCAGCACTAGGTGGCGCCCGGCGATCGACAGGTGCGAGGTGATGCGCGCGCCCTTGGTGCCGATGGGCTCCTTGGCCACCTGCACCACGACCTCCTGGCCCTCCGACAGCAGGGTGTCGATGCGGGGGGGCTGGCGTCCGTTGCGTCCGCCGCGCCCGCGGCCGCGCCCGCGCCCACGGCCCTCGCCGTTCCCCTCGCCGCCCGATGCGGGCTCGTCCGGGTGGTAGTCGCCGGCGTAGAGGAAGGCGGCCTTCTCCAGGCCGATGTCCACGAAGGCGGCCTGCATGCCGGGCAGGACGCGGGTCACGCGGCCCTTGACCACGTTGCCCACCATCCCGCGCTCGCCTTCGCGCTCGATGTGGAGCTCGACGAAGGCGCCCTTCTCGAGGATCGCCACCCGGGTCTCGCCAGGGGTGGCGTTCACGATGATCTCGTTCTGCATTCTGCTTCCCGCGGAGCGCGGGGCCCGCCCAGGGGGTGGCGGAACTCGGATGTTCGCTCCGGCAATGGAGCCGGTGCTCAGGCCCAGGACGGGTGTGGTCTCAGTCGACCCCTAGAGACGGGGAGGACGGTCGGGGATCCGGCGGGCTGGATGCCGCCGGCGGACGGGAGTGGCTCTCTAAGTTCCCGATAGCAAAGGCGAAAGCGTTGACTCGCAAGATTGATGTCTCTACCGTGACGGTCGGCCTTCGCCGCGTCGGCCCCCGCGGGCGACTCCCCGTCGCCCGTCCGCCGACCCGGGTCGAGGCCCCGGGCAGCGCATCCGCTTCCCCCGAGGGCCGTGCCGAGCCGCACAAACTCTGTCGATCTACGATCATCGATCGGCGGGACGAGGTCAAGGATGGATCGGAGAAGCGCCCTTCCGGCGGTAGGCCGGCTCTCGGAGGCCCTGGCGGCGGCTCGCCCGGACCTGCCCGGCTGGGCCCGGAGCGAGGGCGCTCGTCGTGCGATCGCCCGGGCGCGTGCGGCACTGGATGCCGACCCGGAGGCGGCGGCGGATCCGGCCGCCATCGAGGCCGAGGCGGTCCGCAACGCCGTGGAGCTCTCCCGCCCGCATCCGGGCCGCGTGGTGAACGCGACGGGCGTGGTCCTGCACACCAACCTCGGCCGGGCGGTCCTGGCGCCGGAGGCGGCACGCGCCGCGGCGCAGGCCGGGGCCTGCTACGGAGACCTGGAGCTGGACCTGGCGAGCGGCGCGCGCGGCAACCGCCAGCGCGCGGTGCGCGAGAAGCTCGTGCTGCTCTCGGGCGCCGAGGCGGCCCTGGCGGTCAACAACAACGCGGCCGCCGTGCTGCTGGCGCTCGACACCCTGGCTCGCGGTCGCGAGGTCATCGTCTCGCGCGGCGAGCTGGTGGAGATCGGCGGCTCCTTCCGGGTACCGGAGATCCTGGAGCGCGCGGGCGTCCGCCTGGTGGAGGTGGGCACCACCAACCGCACCCATCCGCGCGACTACGAGAATGCCATCGGAGCGGAGACGGCCCTGCTCCTGAAGGTCCACCGCAGCAACTTCGAGCAGAGCGGATTCGTGGCCGAGGTGGGGATCGAGACCCTCGCCGGGATCGCGCGCGCACACGGTCTCCCGCTGGTGGAAGACCTCGGCAGCGGCACGCTCCTCTCGCTCGCCGATCCCGAGCTGCCGCCGGAGGCGCTGGCGCCGGCCCGGCTGGGGCTGGGAGCGGACCTGGTCTGCTTCTCCGGGGACAAGCTCCTGGGCGGGCCCCAGGCGGGCATCGTGCTCGGTGCGCGGGCGATCGTGGACGCGATGGCCGCGAACCCGCTGGCGCGGGCCCTGCGCCTCGACAAGATGGGGCTGGCGGCCCTGGACGCCACGCTGCGCCTCCTGCTCGATTCCGGCGCCGACGCGCCGCTTCCCACCCTGCGCGGCCTGGCGGCCGACGTCGAAGCGCTGCGTCCCCGGGCCGAGAAGCTCGCACTCCGCCTGGGACAGGCGGTCGCCGACGCTGCGCACGTCTCCGCGGAGCCGGACCGCTCCACGGTGGGCGGGGGCTCGCTCCCCGGCTGGGAGCTCGACACCTGGGTGGTGGCGCTGCGCGGCGGGCCCGGGCCGGACGCGCTCGCAGGCCGTCTGCGCGAAGCTCCGGTGCCGGTCGTGGGGCGCATCCGTGACGACGCGCTACTCCTCGACGTGCGCACGCTCCTCGACGGGGACGAGGAACGCATCGAACGCGCCCTGGTGGAGGCGTTCGGCCGCGGCGATTGATCCGGGCCCGGGCCTCGGGCTATTCTCGCCGCGTGCTGAACTCGAGCGTTCTCGTCCTGAACCGCTCCTACCTGCCGATCCACGTGACCAACGTGCGGCGGGCCTTCGCCCTGATCTACCAGGGCATCGCCAAGGCGGTCGACGAGGAGTACCAGACCTTCGACTTCGAGAGCTGGACGCAGCTCGCGGTCGCGCGGGACGACGAGTGCATCGGCACCCCAAGAGGGCGCATGCGCGTGCCGCGGGTGATCGTGCTCCTGGCCTTCGATCGCGTGCCCAAGCGGCACGTTCGCTTCAGCCGGATCAACATCTTCGCTCGGGACGGTTTCCAGTGTCAGTACTGTGGCATCAAGCCGTCCCGCTCGGAGCTCAATCTGGACCACGTGGTGCCTCGTGCCCTCGGCGGGCGGAGCACCTGGGAGAACGTGGTGTGCAGCTGCGTCGAGTGCAATCGCCGCAAGGGCGGCCGGACGCCGGAGCAGGCCGGGCTGCGTCTGCGCCGCCTGCCGGCCCGGCCGCGCTGGACGCCGCTCATGAACCTGATGCTATCGAGCGCCCGCTACTCGGAGTGGCGGCCGTTCCTCAACGTCGTGGACGCGTCCTACTGGAATACCGAGCTGGCCCAGTAGCGACGGCATCACGGGAGGGGGGTCCGTGATCGAGCCGGTACGAGGCGGGGATCCGTCGGCCTCGATGTCGTCGAGCCCCGCGCCGGATGCGGCACGCATGATCGCCGTGGGCGGCGGCAAGGGCGGGGTCGGCAAGACCTTCGTGACGGTGAACCTCGCCACGGCCATCGCGCGCGAGGGCTACGACGTGGTCGTGGTGGACGGCGATCTGGAGGGTGCCAACACCCATACCTGCCTCGGGGTTCCGCCTCCGCCGCTCTCGCTGGCCGACTTCGTGGCCAACCGCGAGGAGGAGCTGTCCAAGCTCGTGGTCCCGACCGGAATCCCCAACCTGAGTCTGGTCGCCGCCACCCACGCCAACCTGGCGGCCGCCCAGCCCGGTCACTTCCAGCGGGTGCGGCTGCTCTCGCGGCTGCGCCAGCTTCCGGTGGACCTGGTGCTGATCGACCTGGGCGCGGGCACGGCGCCTGCGGTGATGGACTACTTCCTGGTGGGCGACGACGGCCTGCTGGTCTTCTGCCCGGAGCCCACCTCGATCGAGAACGCCTACGCCTTCCTGCGCGCCGCGTTCTACCGGCGCATGCGCCTGGGGATGGTCACCCACTCGGTGCGCGGTCTCGTGACCCAGGCGATGGACCAGCGCAACGAGAAGGGCATCCGCACCCCGGCCGACCTGCTGCGCGAGATCGAGGCGCTGGATCCCGCCGAGGGCGGCCGCTTCACCGAGACCCTGAAGTGCTTCCGGCCGCGTCTCATCGTGAACGACGTGCGCACCGCGGACGAGATCAAGCTGGGCTTCTCGGTGCGCAGCGTGTGCAAGTCCTACTTCGGCCTGGACGCCGACTACCTGGGCTACGTGAACCACGACCAGGGTGTGCGCCAGTCCGTGGTCTCCCGCCGTCCACTCGTCGACATCAACCCCAACTGCGACGCTGCCGTCTATCTGCGCCGCATCGCCCGCAAGCTGATACAGACCCTGGGCCAGCCCGGGGGAGCTCCCGAGGAAGCGTCTTGACCTCCTTCGATCACCAGACCCACTACGAGATCCTCGAGATCCGCCCGGACGCATCGGCCGAAGACGTGGAGCGTGCGTATCGCATGGCGCTCTCGACCTACGGCAGCGATTCGATGGCGGTCTACTCGCTGCTGGGCGAGGAGGAGGTGTCCAGTGCGCGCGAACGGGTGGAGCTCGCCTACGAGGTGCTCTCGGACTCGACCGCGCGCCAGCGCTACGACGCGCAGATCGGAGCCGATGGCTGGGAGGGCCACGAGGCGTTCGAGCAGCGCATCGAGCTGGACGATCTGCCCGGCGACGTCGAGGAGCTGATGATCCCCGGCGAGCCGGAGACCGATCCGGGGCCGGCGCCCGCCCGCACCGCGCAGCAGCTCCTCACTCTCGACGGGGTCGAGCCGTCGGAGGACGAGTCGGAAGGCGGAGTCTTCGACGGAGCGCGCCTGCGCCGCGCGCGTCTCCTGCGCGGTGTCGAGGTCGACCAGATCGCCGAGCTCACCAAGGTGAACCCCACCTACCTCCACTTCATCGAGGAGGAGCGCTTCGACGATCTCCCGGCCACCGTCTACGTGCGCGGCTTCGTCACCGCCTATGCGCGGGCCCTCGGCCTGGATGCCCACGACGTCCCGCTCTCCTACGTGGAGCGGCTCCAGCAGCACCGCGCCGAGCGCGCCGGCCGCAGCCGGCGCTAGGAGGAGCCGGTGGCCGAGCGGATCGCCGACCCGGAGCGCGCCCGGCGCCTGGCTCGGGCGATCCTCTCGGACGTCCTCCTCTACAACGTGGAGGCGGTGCGCGAGGGCATCCGCCAGGACGACCTCTTCGAGCGCCTCGCCCGCGAGCTGGAGGAGGCGCGCAGCTACTTCGAGGGGCGGGTCGAGCCCGATCTCCTGCTCAAGGAGAACTTCATCGATCGCGCCATCGTGGACGTCCTCGTCTGCGGCAGCCGGGGCGTCGCGTCCGAGATATGGTGACCTTCGTGGTGGGGGAGGAGGCGGCGGGACGCCGTCTCGACCTCGCCCTCTCGGACGCCGCCGGCCGTCCGCGCGCGCAGGTGCGTCGCTGGATCGACGCCGGGCGTGTCACCTGCAACGGGGCTGCGGCGCGGGCGTCGCACAAGGTGCGCGCCGGCGACGTGCTGGAGGCGCGGCCGCCGGAGCCCGTGCCGTCGGAGCTGAAGCCGCAGGACATTCCGCTGGTCGTGCTCTTCGAGGACGAGGACGTGATCGCCGTGGACAAGCCCGCCGGGATGGTGGTGCACCCCGCTCCGGGTCACCCGGACGGGACCCTGGTCAACGCGCTCCTGGAGCACTGCGGCGATCTGGCCGGCGTCGGCGGGGTGCTCCGCCCCGGGATCGTGCACCGGCTCGACCGGGGCACGAGCGGGGTGATCGTGGCCGCCAAGAACGACGCGGCGCATCGCGCCCTGGCCGAGCAGTTTCGCGACCACTCGATCGAGCGGGTCTACCGCGCACTGGTGCGTGCGCTCCCCGGCGCCGACGCGGGACGCATCGACAGCCCCATCGGGCGCCATCGCAGCGACCGCAAGCGCATGTCGGTAGCGACGCGCTCCGGTCGCGCGGCGGCGACGCGCTGGCGCGTGCTGCGCCGCTTCCCGGCCAGCGGCCAGAGCTGGCTCGAGATCCGGCCGGAGACGGGACGCACCCACCAGATCCGCGTGCACCTCGCCTCCGCGGGAATGCCCATCAGCGGCGATCCGGTGTACGGACGCCGCGATCGCGACCGGCTCCTCGAGCGCCCCGCCCTGCACGCAGCCGTGCTGGCCTTCGACCATCCGCGCACGGGCGCGCGGATGCGTCTCGAGGCGCCCGAGCCGCCCGATCTGGCCGAGGCGCTGACCGCGCTGGCCCGTCGCGAAGGCAGGGCGTGAACGACCCGCTGCGCGACGCGCGGGGGAGACCGGCGTGAGCGACCCGCTGCGCGACGCGCGACGGAGTCCGCCGTGAGCGGGTGGCTGCGCGACCCCCTGCTCGAGGAGTGGGGGGAGCACGGCTTCGGGCTGCGCGGATCGCCGGAGCTCCCGGGCCTGGTGCGTCCACGGCAGGTCCACGGCTGCACCGTGGCGCGGGTACGGGAGGGCGTCGCCGAGCCGGAGGCTGCCGACGCCATCGTCGCGGGGGATTCCGCTGCCGTAGGTGTGGTCACCGCCGACTGCGTTCCCATCCTGTTGATGGCGGACGGCGGCATCCACGCGGCGGCGGTGCATGCGGGCTGGCGTGGGCTCGCCGCCGGAGTGGTGGAGGCGAGCGTCGACGCGCTGCGCGCCTGTGGGGCGCGCTCGCTGCGCGCGGCGCTGGGACCGCACATCGGACCCTGCTGCTACGAGGTGGACGAGCCCGTGGTCGAGCCGCTGCGCGAGCGGCTCGGGGAAGGACTCGAAGGGGCGCTCGCGCCTTCACGCGCAGGTCACACGATGCTCGATCTGGGGGCGGCGGTGCGCGCAGCACTGCGCGGGGCCGGGCTGGCACGCGAAGCGATCGGGGCCGATGCGACTGCATGTACCCGCTGCGATCCGGAGCGCTTCCACTCCTACCGGCGCGACGGCTCCCGCGCGGGACGTCTCGTTCACTGGGTGCGTGCCGCCCGGCCAACACCCTCTTGACACTGCGAAGGGCGCGGCGTAGGGTTTTGCATCCGATCGATCCGATCGGACCCCCTTGGACCGAGGTTCTCCATCTCCGCCGAAGCAGCGGCGGACTTGCAGAAACCCTTCAACTCCAAAGGCCGACCTTCCGACCAGAGGCTGAGCCGACCCAATCGGGACAATCCAGGGTCCTCATTCGAGGACCGGCCGCTCGCGTGGCCGACCGCTCCGGATTCCTCCATGCCGCAGCGGACCGCAACGATCCAAGCTCCAGTCCGAAAACGAGGTGACCGTGTCCCAAGGCAACCGAAGCTCAGGCCGCTCGCGAGGGAAGGGCCGCCGCTCGCGCGGCAACGGGAACTCGCGCAACGGGAACCGCGCGCCGCGCGGGGGCATGGGCGCCGACTTCTCGCCCCTGGACGACGACTTCGACAACAGCGACATGATCTACACGGCGGATGACGACGACGGCAGCGAGCGCACGTACGTCACCGACCTGAAGCACAAGCCCATGGAGGAGCTGGCCGAGCTCGCCGAGAGCCTGGCCGTGGAGAACGCTGCCGGCCTCCGCAAGCAGGACCTGATCTTCGCCATCCTGAAGGCCAAGTCCGACGCCGACGAGAAGATCTTCGCCGAGGGCTCCCTCGAGACCCTGCCCGACGGCTTCGGTTTCCTGCGCGCCCCGGACCAGAACTACCTGCCGGGACCCGACGACGTCTACGTGTCGCCGTCCCAGATCCGCCGCTTCGGGCTGCGCACCGGAGACACCATCAAGGGGCAGATCCGCCCCCCCAAGGAGACCGAGCGCTACTTCGCGCTGCTCAAGGTCGAGAGCATCAACTTCGAGCCGCCCGAAGCGGCGCGCCACAAGATCCTCTTCGACAACCTGACTCCCCTCTACCCGCTCGAGAAGTTCAACCTCGAGGCGCAGTCGGGCGGACTCACCACCCGCATCATCGACCTGATCGCGCCCATCGGGAAGGGTCAGCGCGCCCTGATCACGTCGCCGCCCAAGGCCGGCAAGACGATGATCCTGAAGGACATCGCCAACGCCATCGCCGAGAACCACCCCGAGTCCTACCTCATCGTCCTGCTCATCGACGAGCGCCCCGAAGAGGTGACCGACATGGAGCGGAACGTGAAGGCGGAGGTGATCTCCTCGACCTTCGACGAGCCCGCGACGCGCCACGTGCAGGTGGCCGACATGGTGATCGAGAAGGCCAAGCGTCTCACCGAGCACAAGCGCGATGTGGTGATCCTGCTCGACTCGATCACCCGGCTCGCCCGGGCCCACAACACCGTGGTGCCCCACTCGGGCAAGATCCTCTCGGGCGGCGTGGACTCCAACGCGCTGCACAAGCCGAAGCGCTTCTTCGGTGCGGCGCGAAACGTCGAGGAAGGCGGCAGCCTCACCATCGTGGGGACCGCCCTGATCGACACGGGATCGCGAATGGACGAGGTGATCTTCGAGGAGTTCAAGGGGACGGGCAACAGCGAGCTGGTGCTCGACCGGAAGCTCGCCGACCGACGCACCTATCCCGCCATCGACATCAACCGCTCGGCCACGCGGCGCGAGGAGCTCCTCCTCGGGGAGGACACCCTGAACCGCATGTACATCCTGCGCAAGGTCCTCGCTCCCCTGTCCCCGGTCGACTCCATGGAGTTCCTCCTGGAGAAGATCAAGGCGACCGACAGCAACAGCGAGTTCCTCGAGTCGATGAACTCCTAGGAGCTAGAGTTCCGACCGGGGGGTCTGGCTGCTCCGTGCTCAGGGTCTTTCTCGACAATACGCGCAGCGCGTTGTCGCCCCACAGCGGGGTGGGACACGTCGGTCTGGACTACTTCCTGGCTCTGCGCCGCCACGCGCTGTCGGTGGACGCGACCTTCCTGTATCGCAAGAAGGACGGCGTCGGCGAGGGTGAGCTGGACTACCTGCGTCGGCGCGGCTGCCGCCCGCTCATGGGCTACGACCCGCGGCTCTCGGTGCACCTGCCGCTGCGCGGCAGGATCCTGCACAGCACCTACCACAAGCTCCCCGCCCTGCGCTTCAAGACGCGCATCCTCCATGTCCACGACGTCTGGACGCTGCGCGACAACCCCTACCAGGCGCCCGACTTCCAGGAACGCCGTGCGGAGAAGTTCCGCCGCGTGGTCGAACGCGCGGATCTCTTCACGACGATGAGCGAGACGGTCAAGGAGGACCTGGTCTTCGAGACGGGTGTCGATCCGTCGCGCGTGTTCGTGACGGGCTACGCGTCGCCAGCGGATCTGGAGCAGGAGCCCGAGACTGCCGCGAGCGATGCCGACAGCGACTTCGGCGTTCCCGAGGGCCCCTATGTGCTGGCCATCGCGCGCGTCGAGGCGCGCAAGAACATCGAGCACACGGCCAGCGCCGTGCGCTCGATCCCGGGCCTGAAGCTCGTCCTGGTCGGCGGCAACGGCTACCGCGGTGAGGAGATCACCCGCGAGAACCTGGAGCCGCTGCGCGCCGAGG
This sequence comes from Myxococcota bacterium, assembly GCA_028278065.1. Lineage (GTDB taxonomy): Bacteria > Myxococcota_A > UBA9160 > UBA9160 > JAFDET01 > JAFDET01. Next base: position 6,971 of record JANQFA010000214.1, on the reverse strand, counting down.
GCCGCCTGCTGCGGCGTGCGCGGGTCTCGTCCCCGGTCATGCGCGACCTCTACCGGGGTGCGCTGGCCTTCCTTTCGCCCTCCTGGGAGGAGGGCTTCGGGATTCCGCTGGTCGAGGCCATGGGCCACGGCGTCCCGGTCATCACATCCAACCGCTCGGCCAACGCAGAGGTCGTGGGCTCCGGCGGCGCCCTGGTGGATCCCGAGCTGTGGGAGGAGAGCGCCCACTGGCTCGAGCGCCTCCTCGCCTCGTCGGAGCTGCACGACGAGTACCGGCGCCGCGCTCGCGCGCGCGCCGCCGACTTCCGCTGGGAGGACGTCGCGGCCGCCCTCGAGACGCTCTACCGGAGCGCCGCCTAGGTTCGGGCCGCCCCACGGCAGCCGGGCCGGGGCGCCGGGGGAGCTAGGCCCGCGCGGCGGGCGGAGCCGCCTTCAGCGACTTCCGGAAGACGGCCAGGAGCTGGTTGCCGCCCATCAGCAGCGCCCAGGTCTGGGTCTGCTCGTAGAAGAGGTTGTGCTTGCGCTTCTTCGAGAGGAGGGCGGCCCAGCCCCGCACGAGCAGCGCGAGCGGCGCCAGCCAGCGCTGACGCGGCTTGGGCGAGAGCGTCTGGGACGACACGAGCTCGAGCCCGGCGTTCTCGGCCATGTAGGCCATGCGCGTCAGGGTCAGCGGGTTGATGTGGCCCCGATCGAAGGGCGCGCCTGCGTAGTAGTTGGGGGCGCGCCTGGGGGGCTTGGCCAGCGCGCCGGTCGTGAAGGCCTGCAGGCGGCGCTCGATGTTCAGGTAGTTGGGCGTGACGATCACCAGCACGCCGTCGTCTGCCATCACCCGGGCCAGCTCACGCAGCAAGAGGAAGGGATTCTCCAGGTGCTCGATCCCGTCGCCGCAGTAGACGAACCCGAAGCTGGCGTCGGCGTACGGGAGCGGGGCGTTCAGGTCGAGGCGCAGGAACGGAGCCTTGCCGCGGTGCCCCTCGGCGTCGAGATCCGCCCCGAAGGCCGCAAAGCCCAGGGCCCCCAGGGCCTCCGCCAGGCGGCCGGGCCCGCACGGCACATCGAGGGCGCGTCCGCGCGGCAGCGGGTCGGCGATGGCGAGCGCAGCCTCGAAGCTGCCGCGCCGGCTGTGCTGGGTGGCCTCGATGGCATCGAGGATCTCCGCGTAGCGCTTCTGCCCCACGCGCAGGACGCTAGCAGGCAGGGGAGGGGCCATCTCGGCATTTGCACCCAGGGGGGCGGAGGGCTACCCATTCGGCGTGATGCGGACGGAGAACCATCAGGCGCGAGGACATCGTTAGGGCCCCCGGCCCTGGCGAACTGCGCCCGACCGTCCGCGACACGCGCCCCGTTAGCATCCTGTAGCACCCCCTGGAATCCGGAGCCCTCGGAGTCGCCCCCCGCGGAGGTTGGGCCGAGGCTGATTCATGGCCGAGCTGCTCGAGAGGATCGACGAGGCGGAGGCGCGCGGACGCGAGCTGGAGGAGAAGCTCTCCAGCGGAACCGGGTCCGATCCGCAGGAGTACGCGCGCCTGGCGAAGGAGCTGGGCGGACTGCGCCAGCTGCGCGAGACCGGCGCGCGCTACCGCGAGGCGCTGCAGGGCCTGGAGGAGGCGCGCGCCATGCTGGGCGACGCGGATCCCGACATGCAGGAGCTCGCGCGCGCGGAGATCGGCGAGCTGGAGGGCGCGATCCCGACCCTGGAGGCGGAGCTGAAGGAGCTCCTGATCCCCAAGGACCCCAACGATGAGAAGAACGTCATCATCGAGATCCGCGCCGGTACCGGCGGCGACGAGGCGGCGCTCTTCGCCGGCGATCTCTTCCGCATGTACTCGCGCTACGCCGAGGAGAAGGGCTGGAAGGTCGAGCCCCTCTCGATGTCGGAGACCGACGGTGGGGGGGTGAAGGAGCTGATCGCCTCCATCGGCGGCGAGCGCGTGTACAGCCGGCTCAAGTGGGAGAGCGGCGTGCACCGGGTGCAGCGCGTCCCGGTCACCGAGAGCCAGGGCCGCATCCACACCTCGACCGCCACGGTCGCGGTGCTGCCCGAGGCGGAGGAGGTGGACCTGCAGATCGACCAGAACGACCTGCGCGTCGACGTCTTCCGCTCGTCGGGCCCCGGCGGCCAGAGCGTGAACACCACCGACTCGGCGGTGCGGATCACCCACCTGCCGACGGGCGTGGTGGTCACCTGCCAGGACGAGAAGAGCCAGCACAAGAACAAGGCGCGGGCCATGAAGATCCTGCGCTCGCGCATCCTCGAGGCCGAGCAGCAGCGGCAGGCCGACGAGCGCGCCAGCGAGCGGCGCAGCCAGGTGGGAACCGGCGACCGCAGCGAGCGGATCCGCACCTACAACTTCCCGCAGTCGCGCGTCACCGATCACCGAATCGGGCTCACCCTGCACAAGCTCGAGACGATCCTCGAGGGCAGCATGGACGAGCTCCTCGACGGCGTGGGGACCGCCCTCACTGCCCTGCGCCAGGCGGACGGCACGTGAGCGCCGCCCCGGAGAGGATCTGGACGGTGCTGGATCTGCTGCGCTGGACGACGGACTACTTCGCGTCGCGCGGGATCGAGACGGCCCGCCTCGACGCGGAGGTGCTCCTCGCGCACGCTCTGGAGACCGAACGGCTGCGCCTCTACATCGACTACGAGAAGCCGGTACAGGGCGACGAGCGTGCGCGCTTCCGCGAGCTGGTGAAGCGGCGCGCCGACGAGCGCGTTCCCGTCGCGCATCTGGTGGGGGCACGCGAGTTCTGGTCGCTCTCCATCGAGGTGACCCCGGACGTCCTGGTGCCGCGTCCGGAGACCGAGACCCTGGTGGGGGCGGTGCTCGAGCTGCGGCCCGACCCGGCGGCGGCGCTCTCGATCCTCGACCTCGGTACGGGCTCGGGCGCCGTCGCGCTGGCGCTGGCCAAGGAGCGTCCTGCCGCGCGAATCGTGGCGAGTGACGTTTCCGAGGCCGCCCTGGCGGTCGCCAAGCAGAACGCGGCTGCGCTGGGACTCGACGATCGGGTCGAGTTCGTGCTCGGGGACCTCTTCGAGCCGGTGGGCGGGAAGCGCTTCGACGTGGTCGTGTCCAATCCGCCCTATCTCGCGGAGGCCGAGGCTGCGTCTCTGGCGCCCGAGCTGGCCCACGAGCCGCGCGGCGCCCTCTACGCGGGAGCCGAGGGCAGCGAGATCCTGCTGCGCCTCGTCGCCGAGGCGCCGGACCACCTGGAGCCCGCCGGCCTTCTGGCCCTCGAGATCGATCCGCGTCAGGCAGGAGCGGTGTGCGACGGCTGTCGCGCCGCCGGCCTCGCCGACGAGCGCGTGCACCGCGACCTGGCCGCGCGCGCGCGCGTCGTGACGGCAACGGCAAGCGCAACCGGAGAGGAGAGCTGATGGATCGCATCGTCGTGGAGGGCGGACCGCGTCTCGCCGGAGAGGTGCGCGCCAGCGGCTCCAAGAACGCCACCCTGGCACTGATGGCGGCCGCGCTCCTGGCGGAGGGCGAGACTCGCATCGCCAACGTCCCGCGCGTGCGCGACGTGGACGCGATGCTCGAGCTGCTGCGCGCCCTCGGCGCCGACGCGGACTGGGTGCCCGACGCCGTGCAGACCGTGGCGATCGACGCCAGCACGATCACCTCGCCCGAGGCGCCCTACGACATCGTGCGCAAGATGCGCGCTTCGTTCATGGTGCTCGGGCCCCTGGTGGGACGCTGCGGCCTGGCGCGGGTCTCCGAGCCGGGTGGCTGTGCCATCGGAGTGCGACCCGTGGACCAGCACATGAAGGGGCTGGCCGCGCTCGGGGCGAAGATCGACCTGGACCACGGCACCGTGGAGGCGCGCGCAGAAGAGCTGGTCGGCGGCCGCGTGGTCTTCGACATGGCCAGCGTCAACGGCACGCAGAACGTGATGATGGCGGCCGCCCTGGCCCGCGGCGTGACGGAGATCGAGAACGCGGCGCGGGAGCCGGAGGTGGCGGAGCTCGCGACCTTCCTCGCGGGAATGGGTGTTCGCGTCGAGGGTGCGGGCACGGACCGCATCCTGGTAGAGGGCGGTGCGCGCCTGGCGGGCGTGGAGCACGTCGTGTCCGGCGACCGTATCGAGGCGGGAACGCTGCTGGCCGCCGGGGTCGCCACCCGCGGCGACGTCAGCGTGAGCGGCGTGGTGCCTGCGCACCTGGACGCCGTCCTGGACAAGCTGCGCGAGGCGGGCGCCGACGTGGAGGCCTCGGCGGATCGCGTGCGCGCCCGCGCGCACGAGCGGCTGCGGGGCGTGGACGTGGCCACCGCCCCCTATCCCGGCTTCCCGACCGACATGCAGGCACAGCTCATGGCGGTGGTCGCAACCGCCGCCGGCTCGAGCGTGGTGACCGAGACGGTCTTCGAGAACCGCTTCATGCACGTTCCCGAGCTGCAGCGCATGGGCGCGGACATCTCGGTGCAGGGACGAGCCGCGCACGTACGCGGGGTGGAGCGGCTGTCGGGCGCTCCGGTGATGGCTACGGACCTGCGCGCGTCGGCCAGCCTCATCGTGGCTGCGCTTCCCGCCGAGGGCACCACGGTCGTGAACCGCGTGTATCACATCGATCGGGGCTACGAACGCATCGAGGAGAAGCTTCGAAGCCTCGGGGCCGAGATCCGGAGGGAATCCTGATGGCCGCTCGATCCAGCAAGGGGCCGATGCCCGTCTACCAGATCGGAGATGCCCGCTTCGACAAAGCGGTGGCCGCGCTCTGCGACCGTCGCGAGTCGCAGGACGCCGCGATCGAGCGCACCGTGCGCAAGATCCTGGAGCAGGTGCGCGACGGCGGCGACGAGGCGCTCCTCGCGCTGGTGAAGAAGTACGACAAGGCCCGCGTCGAGGCGCTCGAGGTGACCCCGGACGAGTGGGACGAGGCGGTCGACCGGGTCGACCCGGCCGACCGCGCCGCTATCGGCAAGGCGGCGATGCGGGTGCGCGAGTTCCACAAGAAGCGGATCGCCGGAAGCTGGGAGATGCGCGAGGAGGGCGGCGCCTTCATGGGTCACCGGGTGCGCCCCCTCGAGCGCGTGGGAATCTACGTGCCGGGCGGCAAGGCGGCCTATCCCTCGTCGGTGGTGATGAACGCCATCCCGGCGTCGGTGGTCGAGGTGCCCGAGATCGTGATGGCGACTCCGCCCGGACCGCGGGGCGAGATCCGGCCCGATGTGCTCCTCGCGGCCCGCGTCGCCGGGGTCCACCGCGTCTTCCGGATGGGCGGCGCCCAGGCGGTCGCGGCGCTGGCCTGGGGGACCGAGAGCGTGCCCCGCGTCGACAAGATCGTCGGGCCCGGCAACCAGTACGTGGCGGCGGCCAAGCGCCTGGTCTTCGGCCAGGTCGCGATCGACGCCGAGGCGGGTCCTACCGAGGTGCTGGTGATCGCCGACAAGACCGCGACGCCCGCCTGGGTGGCGTCGGATCTCCTGTCCCAGGCCGAGCACGACGAGGAGGCCGGGATCGTGCTGGTCACCACGACCAAGAGCATGGCCACGCGGGTGCAGGAGGCCCTCGCCAAGCAGCTCAAGACCTTCGAGCGGGCCAGGATCGCCAAGCAGGCGCTTGCCAGGAACGCCGCGATCTTCGTGGTGAAGAAGCTGGAGGAGGCCCTCGAGCTGTCCAATGCCTACGCGCCGGAGCACCTGGTGCTGGCGGTGTCCGATCCGGAGGCCGCCCTGCGCGACGTCACCGCTGCGGGCACCGTCTTCCTGGGCCACTACACGCCGGTGGCAGTGGGCGACTACATGGCCGGACCCAACCACGTGCTGCCCACGGGCGGGACGGCGCGCTTCTTCTCGCCGCTGGGCGTGGACGACTTCCTGAAGCGGACGGCCTTCGTGCGCTTCGACCCTCCGAAGCTGCGCGAGCTGGGCGCCGACGTGATCCGGCTGGCGGAGCTGGAGGGGCTGCCGGGGCACGGGCAGTCGGTGGAGCTGCGGCTCCAGAAGATCCGGCGCGCCCGCCGGGAGCGCGAGGCGGCGCGGGCCGCGGAGGTGGAGCTGTGAGCGAGCGCAAGGCGACCATCGAACGCAAGACGAAGGAGACCGAGATCCAGCTGGCCCTCGACCTGGACGGGTCGGGCCAGTACCAGGTGGAGACCGGAATCCCGTTCTTCGATCACATGCTCGAGTCGTTCGCCAAGCACGGCCTCTTCGACCTGGAGCTTCGGGCCTCGGGCGACCTCCAGGTGGACCTGCATCACACGGTCGAGGACGTCGGAATCGTGCTGGGACAGGCGCTGCGTCAGGCACTGGGGACGGCCGCGGGGATCCGGCGCTACGGCAGCTTCGTGCTGCCGATGGCGGAGTCCAAGGTGGAGGTGTCCCTCGATCTCTCGAACCGCGCGTACCTCGTCTACCAGGTGGAGCTGGCGAACGACCGCGTGGGCGACTTCGATGCCAGCCTGGTCGAGGACTTCCTGTTCGCCTTCGCCCAGAACGGAGGCGTGGATCTCCACGTCGAGAAGCGCTACGGCCGCAGTCCGCACCACGTGGTGGAGGCGGTCTTCAAGGGCCTGGCCCGCGCCCTGCGCGAGGCCGTCGAGATCGACCCGCGCGTGGAAGGGGTGCCCTCGGTGAAGGGCGCCCTCTAGCGCGAAGCGGAAGGAAGCATGAGCGCACCCCCCCTCAGCGCCGCCGTCGTCGACTACGGCTTCGGCAACGTGCGCAGCGTCGCCAAGGCGCTGGCCCGCTCCGGACTCGAGCCCGAGGTCACCTCCGACCCGCACGCGGTGGTGCGCGCCGACGCGGTGGTGCTGCCGGGTGTGGGCAACTTCGCGGACGCCGCCCAGGGGCTCGCCGCCAAGGGCCTCGACTCGGCCGTGCAGGACGCGATCGCCGCCGGGAAGCCCTACCTGGGGCTGTGTCTCGGGCTGCAGCTCCTCTTCGAGGAGAGCGACGAGCACGGCGTGACGCCGGGCTGGGGCATCCTGCCGGGTCGCGTGACGCGCTTCGCCGAGGTCGGCGCCGGCGG
>JANQFA010000205.1 GCA_028278065.1 Myxococcota bacterium | reverse complement strand
TGTTCCGGCCGCTTCCCTCGGACGACCCCAAGGTGCGGCGCGCGGACAACACCCTGGCGCGCGAGGTGCTGGGCTGGGAGCCCCGCGTGGACCCCGAGGAGGGACTGCTGCGCACGATCGAGTACTTCCGCGCAGAGCTGGCGCGACGCGGGCAGGCCTCGTGAGCAACCGCAGCCGCATCCGGAACTTCTCGATCATCGCCCACGTCGACCACGGCAAGAGCACCCTGGCCGACCGCTTGCTCGAGGCGACCGGGACGCTGGCCGACCGCGAGCGCAAGGAGCAGTTCCTCGACAAGATGGAGCTCGAGCGCGAGCGGGGCATCACCATCAAGGCGCAGACCGCGCGCATGACCTGGCGTGCCCCCGACGGGGAGGAGTACGTACTCAACCTGATCGACACGCCCGGGCACGTGGACTTCTCCTACGAGGTGTCGCGCGCCCTGCAGGCGTGCGAGGGCGCGATCCTGGTGGTGGACGCCTCCCAGGGTGTGGAGGCTCAGACCCTGGCCAACGCCTACCTGGCGGTGGACGCGGGCCTCGAGCTGATTCCCGTCCTGAACAAGATCGACCTGCCCGCGGCGGATCCCGACCGGGTGGCCGAGGAGATCGAGGAGGTGATCGGCCTCGACGCCACCTCGGCGATCGCGATCTCGGCCAAGACCGGGAGCGGCGTCGACGAGCTCCTCGAGCGCATCGTCTCGGACGTCCCGCCGCCGGGCGGCGAGGAGGAGTCAGCGCCGCGCGCCCTGCTGTTCGACGCCTGGTTCGACTCCTACGTCGGCGTGGCCATGCTGGTGCGGGTGGTGGACGGCCGGCTGCAGAGGCGGCAGAAGATCCGGCTGATGGCGCGCCGCAGCGAGCACGAGATCCAGCAGATCCACGTCGTCGACCCCCATCCGCGACCGGTGCAGTCGCTGGAGACGGGCGAGGTGGGGGTCGTGATCGCGGGCCTGAAGAGCCTCGACGAAGTGCGCATCGGCGACACCCTGACCGACGCAGCACGCCGGGCGGACGAGCCGTTGGAGGGCTTCCGCGAGGTGAAGCCGATGGTCTTCAGCGGCCTCTACCCGGTCGACGCCGAGGACTACGAGAACCTGAAGGCCGCCCTCGAGAAGCTGCGCCTGAACGATGCCTCGTTCGGCTACGAGCCCGAGACCAGCGCGGCCCTGGGCTTCGGCTTCCGCTGCGGGTTCCTGGGCTTCCTCCACGGCGAGATCATCCAGGAACGGCTGGAGCGCGAGTACGAGCTCAATCTCATCACGACCGCGCCGACGGTGCGCTATCGCGTCGTGCACAAGGGCGGCGAGGTGGAGGAGATCGAGAGCCCCGCGGCTCTCCCGGAGGCGGGCGAGATCGAGCGCATCGAGGAGCCGATGATCCTGGCCACGATCCACGTGCCCCAGGACTATGTGGGGCCGGTTCTCTCGCTGTGCCAGGAGAAGCGAGGGATGCAGCGGGACATGACCGTGCACGGGAGCCGCGTCCAGATCCGCTACGAGCTTCCCCTCGCCGAGGTCGTGGTGGACTTCCACGACAAGCTGAAGAGCGCGACGCGGGGCTACGGCTCCTTCGACTACGAGCTGCGCGACTACAAGGCCTCGGACCTGGTGAAGCTCGACATCCTGGTGAACGGTGCGCCGGTGGATGCGCTCTCGCTCATCGTCCACCGCGACAAGGCCCAGGCGCGCGGCAACGAGCTGGCCCGCAAGCTGAAGGAGTTCATCCCGCGCCAGATGTACGAGGTGGCCATCCAGGCCGCGATCGGCACACGCGTGATCGCCCGTACCAACGTCCGCGCCCTGCGCAAGAACGTCACCGCCAAGTGCTACGGGGGGGACATCACGCGCAAGCGCAAGCTGCTCGAGCGCCAGAAGGAAGGCAAGAAGCGCATGAAGCGCGTCGGGCAGGTCGAGATCCCCCAGGAGGCGTTCCTGGCTGCGCTTCGGCTCGGAGACGAATGAGCGCTACCGACGACGAGCGGACCCGCAGCCGGGTCAGCGTGGAGGGGGAGGCCGAGGACGTCCCCAAGTCCTGGCTGGGGCGCCAGCTCGAGGGCGCGAACACCCTGTTCTTCGCGGTGCTGGTCGCGCTGGCCATTCGGGCCTTCGTGATCGAGCCGTTCCGGATCCCCTCCGGCTCGATGCTGCCGACCCTCCTGATCGGCGATCACCTCTTCGTGAACAAGTTCGTGTACGGCGTGAAGCTGCCGTTCACCGGGGTGCGCCTGCCCAAGCTCCGCGATCCCGAGCGGGGCGACGTGGTGGTCTTCACCGTGGCTCGCGACGGGACGGCGATCCACCCGACCGACCGGCGCCCGGAGCTCCCCCGGGAGGAATTCGTGAAGCGGATCGTGGCCGTGCCCGGTGACACGGTGACGGTGGTGCAGGGAATCCTGCAGGTGAACGGCGAGCCGGTCGAGCGCGCCGGGCCGGACGGCGACTGGGAGGACGAGGCCGGACGCCAGCTCGCCCGCTACACCGAATCCGTGGACGGGCGCCACTACGGCGTCCTGGACGATCGCCTCCTGGTGGGGCTCCAGCAGCGTCCCGTCACGATCGAGCCCGACCGCTACTTCCTGATGGGCGACAACCGGGACCACTCGAACGACAGCCGCAACTGGGGGACGGTCCACATCGACCAGCTCAAGGGTCCCGCCTTCGTCCTCTACTGGTCGTGGAACTACACCGGGGGATGGCTCGAGCTCGTGAACCCGCTCACCTGGATCCGGCTTCTCACCTCGGAGACCCGCTGGGACCGGATCGGCGCCGGAATCGACTAGCTCTCCGCCGAGCGATTTGACGGAACCCGGGCGCGACCGTATCTTCGGGCCCGGCCGACCTTTTAAGTCTGTCCAGAGAGGCGGACAAAGGTGGAACGTGGCGAACGACCTCCCTCAGTCCTCTCCGCCCGGCGCACGCGCGCCCGGCCAGGAGACTCCCCAGAACGGCTCAAACGTCGTTTTGGACGACACGGGGATTCGCCGCGCCCTCACGCGCATCGCCCACGAGATCGTGGAGCGCAACGAGGATCTCTCCCGGCTCTACCTGGTGGCGGTCCCCAACGGCGGGGTTCCCCTCGCCCGACAGCTGGCCGAGAACCTCAGCGCCATCGCCGACGAGGAGGTCACGGTCGGCATCCTCGACACCACCCTCTATCGCGACGACCTCATCGTGCGCGGGGAGCGGCCGCGCCTGCGCCGCACCGAGATGCCCTCGGTGGTGGACGAGCGCGTCGTGGTGCTGGTCGACGACGTGGCCAGCACGGGCCGCACGATCCGGGCGGCCATGGACGCCCTGATGGACTTCGGGCGGCCGACTTCGGTGCAGGTGGTCGCGCTCGTGGACCGGGGCCACCGCGAGCTGCCGATCAAGATCGACTACGTGGGGAAGAACATCCCCACGCGGACCGAGGATCTCGTCCGGCTGCAGGGCGAGAGCGGCGACCTCGAAGGGCCGCTCCGGGTGGTTGTGCTGCCCGGGGGGCAGGAGGAGAGCGCGTGATCGCGACCGACCTGCTGGGAATCGAAGGCCTCGACCGCAGCGATCTCGAGCTCATCCTCGAGACCGCGGAGCACATGCAGGAGCTCGGCACACGGGCGGTCAAGAAGGTGCCGACCCTGCGCGGTCGCACGATCGTCAACCTGTTCTTCGAGGCCTCCACGCGTACCCGGACCAGCTTCGAGATCGCCGGCAAGCGACTCTCGGCGGACGTGATCAACTTCTCCACCTCCAGCTCGAGTCTCTCCAAGCACGAGAGCATCCTCGATACCGCCCGCACCCTGGACGCGATGCAGCCCGATGCCGTGGTGGTGCGCCACAAGGTGGCCGGAGTGCCGCAGCAGATCGCCGGCGTCCTCGACGCGCCCGTCATCAACGCGGGCGACGGCGCCCACGAGCACCCGACCCAGGCGCTCCTCGACCTGCTCACCGTCAAGCAGGAGAAGGGCAGGGTGGACGGCCTCACCGTCACCATCGTGGGCGACATCGGCCACTCGCGCGTGGCGCGCTCGAACATCCAGGCCTTCCTCCGGATGGGGGCGGAGGTCCGGGTCGCGGGGCCGCCCACGATGCTCCCCCCGGCCGTCGAGAGCCTGGGCGTCAAGGCCTTCACCTCCATGCGCGAGGCCCTGGACGGGGCGGACGTGGTGATGGCGCTCCGCATCCAGCTCGAGCGGCTCGAGGGCGCGCTCTTTCCGAGCATCCGGGAGTACTCGGAGACGTTCGGCCTCTCGCGCTCGACGCTCCGCTATGCCAAGGACGATGCGATCGTGATGCACCCGGGTCCGGTCAATCGCGGCGTGGAGCTCTCCCACGATCTCGCCGACCACCGGCCGAGCGTGATCCTCGATCAGGTGCGCAACGGCGTGGCGCTGCGCATGGCGGTCCTCTACCTGCTGGCTGGCCGCGAGCGCGCGGCGGAGGTTTCCGGATGAGCAGGTTCCTGATTCGGGGCGGGCGCGTGCTCGACCCTGCCTGCGGCCGCGACGAGCGAGGAGACGTGCTCGTCGAGGACGGGGTGATCGTGGCTGTGGACGCGGCCATCGAGACCCGCGGCGCCGAGATCCTGGACGCCGAGGGGCTCTGGGTCGCCCCCGGCTTCGTGGATCTGCACACGCACCTGCGCGAGCCCGGCCAGGAGTACAAGGAGGACATCGCGAGCGGCGGGCGCGCCGCGGTGGCCGGAGGCTTCACGAGTGTGGCCTGCATGGCCAACACCGACCCGGTCAACGACGACCCGTCGGTGACCGACTACATCCTGGACCGGGCGCGGCAGGACTCGCCCGCGCAGGTCTACCCGGTGGCGGCTGCGACCAAGGGGCTGGCGGGGGAGGTCATGACCGAGATGGTCGCCCTGGTGGGTGCCGGAGCGGTGGCCTTCAGCGACGACGGAAAGACGATCATGGACAGCGGCGTCATGCGCCGGGTCCTCGAGTACTCGAAGCTCGTGGAGCGGCCCGTCATCACACATGCCGAGGACCGCACCCTGGTGGGTGACGGGGTGGTGAACGAGGGCCCGATCTCCACCCGGCTCGGCCTGCCGGGCAATCCGGCCGTGGCCGAGACCGTGCACGTCTCGCGCGACGTGACGCTGGCCGAGGAGACGGGGGCCCACCTGCACATCGCGCACATCTCGACCGCCGGCGGAGTGGCCCAGGTGCGGGCCGCGCGCGAGCGGGGAGCGCACATCACCGCCGAGGTGACGCCGCACCACCTCACGCTGACCGACGAGGCCACTACCGCGTACGACACGAACACCAAGATGGCGCCGCCGCTTCGCTCGCAGGCGGACGTACGCGCCTGCCGCGAGGCGCTGGCCGACGGGACCATCGACGCCATCGCCACCGACCACGCGCCCCATGCGGTGCACGAGAAGGAGGTGGAGTTCACGGCCGCCCCGCCGGGAATCATCGGATTCGAGACCGCCTTCGCCGTCGTGATGGACCTGGTGCGGGAGGAGGCTCTCTCGCCCCTCGACCTGATCTCGCGTCTCTCGACGGCCCCGGCTCAGATCCTCGGGCTGGAGGCCGGCAGCCTGGCCGTGGGGGCTCCCGCCGACGTGGCGGTGGTCGATCCGGCGCGGCGCTGGACCTACGACACGACGAAGGGCCACTCGAAGAGCCGCAACTCGCCGTGGGACGGTGGCGCCCTGGAAGGTCGCGTCCTCGCCACCATCGTGGGTGGGCGGCTGGTGTACCACGCAGACCGGGGGGTTCTCGCGCCGTGACCCGCACTGCACTCCCCCGCCCCGCGAAGCTGGCCCTGGCCGACGGCACCGTCTACTCCGGCACCGCCTTCGGGGCCGAGCGTGTCGGCGTGGGCGAGATCTGCTTCAACACCAGCATGACCGGCTACCAGGAGATCCTCACCGATCCGTCCTACGCCGGGCAGCTCGTCGCGATGACCTACACCCAGATCGGCAACGTGGGCGTGAACGCCGCCGACGACGAGTCGGCGCGGGCCTGGCTCAAGGGCTTCGTGGTGAAGGAGCACTTCGAGGTGCCGAGCAACTGGCGTGCCGAGCAACCCCTGGGCGCCTGGCTGGCCGAGCAGGGCGTGCCGGGCATCGCCGGGGTGGACACCCGGGCGCTGGTGCGACGCATCCGGGACCACGGCTTCCAGAACGCCGCGCTCTCCACCGATCCGGGCGAGCAGGACGCCGAGGCGCTGGTCGAGCGGGCGCGGAGCGCGCCGGGGCTCGACGGGCGCGACCTGGTATCCGAGGTGACCTGCAAGGAGCCCTACGCCTGGAGCGAAGGGAGCTGGGACGGGGTGGAAGGCGAGCTGCCGCGGCCGACGAAGCCCGCTCCGCCGTTGAAGCTCGTCGCCTACGA
>JANQFA010000204.1 GCA_028278065.1 Myxococcota bacterium | reverse complement strand
TGTTCCGGCCGCTTCCCTCGGACGACCCCAAGGTGCGGCGCGCGGACAACACCCTGGCGCGCGAGGTGCTGGGCTGGGAGCCCCGCGTGGACCCCGAGGTGGGGCTCCTGCACACCATCGACTACTTCCGGCGCGAGCTCGCCCAGCGCACGGAAGCCAACGTCGTCCGCCTGCGCTCCTAGGCATCCGCCTGCGCTCCTAGGCGTCCTCCTCCGTTCCTAGGCATCCGCCTGCGCTCCTCTCGCGGGCGGCCGTCGCAGACCCGCGACCCCCTCGGTACACGCGGAACGGCCGGCTGGAGCCGACCGGCCCGCATACCGCTACGGAACGTCCACCAGGGTCTCGCACTCGCTCGCCGAGTCGATCTGGGGTCCGCCGTTGCAGCTGTCGTCCCCGGGGCCCCCGACCAGGATGTCGTCGCCGTCCTCGCCCAGCAGTCCGTCGTCACCGGGACCGCCGGAGATCCAGTCGTTCCCGGGCCCCCCGAACAGGAAGTCCCGGCCCTCGCCACCGCACACGAGGTCGTCCCCGTCGCCGGCCTGCACGATGCCGAAGCCCGCGGTGGTGACCACGATGACGTCGTCGCCGTCGGTACCCTCCTGCGTACCCGACTCGTCGACCACCACGGTGGGCAGGCGCCCGCGGCAGGTGAGACAGCTCTCGTCCGCGACGCCGTCGTCGAGGAAGTGGCAGTCCACGTCCAGGCCGTAGGCCTCGTTCAGTCCCGCACAGGTGACGCAGGCGAGCGCCGTCCGCAGGCATCCCTCGACCACCTCCGGGTCCTCGGAGGCGCACTGCGGGAAGGCCATGGCGAGGGACACGCCCTTGCGGGTGCACTTGCGCTCGACCTGGCGCGCCACCAGCTGGCAGCTCCGCTCGATCTTGCCGGCCGGGTCGGCGAGGACGCAGGCCTCGAGATCGACCGCCCGATTCGCTCCGAGCGGGAAGGGATCCTCGCCCTCCTCGACGGCGTCGAGCGCGCAGCGCCCGAACTCGCGCAGCGCCCCATCCTGGCACTTGACGAGCGCCTTCCAGGCGGCCTCCTGGCAGCGCGAGGCGTCGCGATCCGTCTGCTCGTCGATCGCCGCAGCCAGCAGGTCGGCTCCGTAGCCCGCGTGCAGCGTCCCCAGCAGGACGGTGTGGGCGGCGGCCGTGGCGATCCCGGCGTCGCGGCCGAAGGCAGGCGGGCGGAGCGGTCGGCCCTGGGCGTCGCTTCCGACGCACCAGGCGGCATCGTCCGAAAGGGCCCGGGCCGAGGCGCTGGCGATGCGGCCGCCGCGGTCCGTCCCGGTGCAGACGACCGGATCGACGACACCATTGCGGGCCTTGTTGAAGTCGCGCAGGCACGACCGGGCCTCGCTCATCGTCGCCCGAGCCACGCGGCGGACGCTGAGGGTGCTGCGCTTGAGACAGCTCTCCTGCTCCTGGGTGAGGGCTCCGACGCTTCCGGCCGGGGGAGCCGGCGGCCCTGCTGCGGGCGGAAGCGGCGGCGCGTCGTCCAGCGTCCCCTCGAAGAAGCCCGAGGTACCGTCGTCGAAGCGGAGCGCGAAGACCAGACGCCCCAGCTCGTTCCAGCCGCAGCACTGCTCGATCGCGAGAACCGTGCGGAAGTCCCCGGGTGCCACCTCGACGACATCGTCCTCGCGGACGACGATGGAGAGATCCCCGTCGGGCTCGGCAATCAGGAGGAGCTGGTTGTTCCCTCCGTCCACACCACCGGAGCCGACGGCCAGCCGCGCCTCGAAGGCGGTGTCGCCCCGCTCGCTGAGGGACACGTTGAAGACCGACTCGAGCAGCAGACCGCCGGCGAGAACGTCTCCCTGGCGCGCGAGAACGGTCGGAGTCCCGCTGGTATCCGGCCCGAAGATCGCCTGGTCGTTCGCCGCCGTCACCCCGCCGAAGCCCTGGCGCAGGTTGTGGGAGAAGGCGATCTCTCCGCGGTGGTTCAGGTGTACGTCGGCGAGGGACAGATCGCCCATACGCGCTCCGGCGGGAACGCCGGCCGGAACGGGATCGCCCTCACGCAACAGGAGCGAGAGCGCGCCGCCGGTCGTGGCCGACCAGAGCCCCGAGTTGTCGTCGGCGGTGACGCCGCCTGCACCGAGTCGCAGGTGGGCGCCGAACACGAAGGCCCCGCCGGCGTTGAGCTCGAACTGGGCCGAGAAGCCCTCGAAGACGGCGGGCTCGGCACCCGGTGCGGCGGCACCCTCGCGCGCGATGCGGCCGAAGCTCCCCGGCGTGCTCGACGCCCAGATGACGTCGTTGGCGTCGATCCCGACGCCGGGCGCAGCGATCCGCCCGAAGGTCACGAGGTTTCCGGCATCGTCGATCAGGGGAAAGAACCCGTCCGCGGGAACTCCCACGAAGTCGACGACCGCGCCCGGAGGATCGTCGAGCGGCGCAGGGTCTCCCTCGCGCAGCAGAAGCGTCAGGTCCCCGCTGGCGTCGGGACCCCAGATGCCGAAGTCATCGTCGTCGCCGATCCCGCCCAGGCCGTGCTCGAGGGAGCCACGGAAGGCCACCTGGCCCAGGGCGTTCACGAACGGAAATCCCAACCCGCTGAAGCGGGCACCCTCGGGCGCCCCCGGCGCCGACTTTCCCTCCATCGCGAGGAGAGCGGTCCGACCGGACGCGTCCGGCGCGAAGATCGCGAAGTCATTCGCATCGCTGAGATTCGAGGCGGCACGTGCGACGACGTGTCCACCCGCTCCGAGCGAGAGCGCCCAGAAGCGCTGGAAGCGCGCGCCGAAGGGCAGTCCGGGGGGGCGATCTCCCTCGCGCAGGACGATCGCCATGGCGCCATCGCTTCCCGGCCCGAATACGACCGCGTCGTTCTCGGATGTCACTCCCGCGACGCCCTGGACCAGTCCGCCCTGGAACATCAGCTGCCCCGCCGGGTTGATCTGGGGCTGGTTGAGGACCGCGAAGTCCGGTGTGACGGCTCCGGCGAACACCGCGCCGGCGGGTCCGGCCGGGGGCGGCTGGCCCTCCATCGCGAGGGGCGCCACGCTCACCGTTCCCGCCGTCGCGGTGGCTGCGGCCTGCAGCAGGAAGCTGGCGAGCCATCCGGCCGCCCAGGCGGAAGCGCGACGCGAGGACACCGACGATCCAGCGGCTCGAAGCAGCATCTGCAACCTCCAGGATCCGACTCCCGAGGCCCAGCGGCGACGCGGCTGGGGTGGGAGTCCCCAGGCACACGGCCAGCATACCACCCGGCCTCACGGCATGGGGCAGCTCGCAGGCGGCGGAGCCTCCATGGCCAGGAAGGTCCCGGTCTTCCCCGCCTGGGCGGGAATGTCGCGTCGCACCGTGCCTCCGAACTCCATGCAGAGCGCCGGTGCGGTCGCCAGCTGGAGCGTCGCCACCAGGCTGCCCTGTGAAGGCTCGTCCAGCGTGAAGCCGACGACGGTCCCGCGGCAGATCACCTTGGCGAGCTTGCCAGCCCGCACCTTGGCACGGCACGCGCCCGCGGGGTCCTTGTAGCGATAGCCGCGCGAGCCGGCCGGGCTGCCCAGCGCCTGCCAGTTGGCGGCCGGGAGGTCGATCGTCGTGTCGTCCCCGCCGGGGGTCGGGTTGGCGACGCGCAGCGTGGCGCCTCCCTGGGTGGGATCACCCGAGGTCACCAGCGAGGCGTCCTGGGACAGGAGCACGATCTTGCGGCGGCTCGCGTCGTCGTCCCGGTCGCGCAGCAGCAGCTTCCTCCCCGACACCCGCACGGTGACTGCCGGCGACCCGTCGTCGGCATCCAGGATCCCGTCCAGATCGCGGTCGACGCCCATGCGCACGCCGGAGCCCGGAGGGGCGCACGTGTAGGTGACCGACTGCCCATCCACGTCCGCGACGGCATCGAGATCGTCCTGGGTATAGGGACCCTCGCCCGCGCGGTCGCTGTCGTACTCCGCGTCGTCGGGATCGAACACCCAGCCGCGCGTCTCCCCGGAGTGGATGCCCTTCACGATGAGGTCGCACTCGCGCGCACCCGGACCCAGGATCTGGGACGGGAACGGCTCCGCGGCCCGCTGTCGCATCAGCGCGATCCGCGCCGTGACGTCGCCGTCTGGCGTGCCGTCGTCGGTCACCTGCTGACCCACGATGGGCGCCAGGTCCGAGTCGAAGGCGAGCATGAACGCCTCCACGTCGCGCCGCATGTTCCCCGTCGGCGGGAACTGGAACACCCCGGCGTTGAGGAAGCGGAGCACGGTGTCCACGCTGCCGTCGTGCAGGAAGCCGAATCCGCGCACCTGGTCGCCCTGGTGGAGGTTGGTCGGTCCCCCTGCGATGAAGCCCACGTCGGGCATCCCGAACATACCCACCTTGGTGTACATGTTGCGCAGGTGGGGGATCTTGGCGATCTGGGGCTCGGCCTCGAAGCTCGAGCGGCCGTCCGTCCCGAAGAACCCCTGGCCGGGATTCAGGACGTGACACCCGTTGCAGTTGAAGAGGCTGTCCGAGATCGGTCCGTGGTAGAAGTTGCGGCCGTTCTGCTCCTCCGGCGTGAGGGCGTTGCTGAGCGCGCGGACCGGGTTGGGCGGCAGCGTCATCCGCAGCGCGAAGTCCGCGAACTTCTGTACGTCCGCCTGGAGCTGGGGATCGGTGGCGTGCGTGGTGCCGCCGACCAGCCCTTCGAACGCCACGATGAAGTTGCGGAACGAGAGATCGGCGTCGCCCGTGTAGGGATCGTCGAAGCCGAAGAAGCCGTCCGCCCGATCCCCCCGCCAGTGCATGGCCCCGTGATTCACCATGCCCTTCAGGGTCTGGGTGGTCATGGGACCCTTCATGGGGTGGAACTCGTCGCCCTCCGCGCCGCCGTTGACGTTCCCGATCGGCTCGATCGTGCGCGGGATCGGATCCCGGGTCACGTCCGCGTCCGGATCGCCCAGATCCCAGGCGAGCTCGTCCTTGTCGCCGAAGATGTGGCACGACGCACACGAGGCCTCGCCGTTCGAGGACGTCCCGAAGGCGTCGTAGAGGAAGGGCCGCCCCTGCACCACCTCGACCGGCTCGGGATTGAAGAGCGGATGGGAAGCGGTCTGGAGCCCCGTACCGAGGTCGACCACCGCCACCGAGTTGTCGAAGCGGGTGTACACGTAGAGGCGATTCCGGCTCTCGTCCAGGACGAGCCCGGCCGGCCCTCCACCGTTCAGGGAGATGTAGTTCGCGCTCTCGACCTCCGGATCGAGATCGGGAGGATTGCCGTCGAAGAGCGCGTCGTTCTCCAGGTCGGCCGTGTCGAAGACGCCCACCTTCGACGAGCCGAAGGCGGCGACGTACAGGGTCGCGCCGTCGCCCGACACGGCCATCTCGAGCGGGGTGGCGAGACTGTGGTCCTTCTTCCCCGCCGGCGCCGGAAGCTGGGAGTAGACCAGGTGCTGGTTGAGCCGACGCGGCTTGACCGCGCCGCCGGGCTGGGTGATCAGGGTCACCCGCGACTGCGCCAGGTTGCCCTGCACGGTGGTGCCGCCGTGGTCTCCGGGGCCCTCGAAGCGGGTGAGGTTCTGAGCCTCCGTATTCGAGACATAGACAGTCCCGTTGGCCGGATTCACCGCGATGTTGAAGAGCGTCGTGCCGACGCCCACGTACGACGCCGTCTCGGCCAGCGAGGTCGCATCGACCGCGAAGACGTCCTTGTCGGGCAGGAAGAAGCGGACGCCGTTGCTCCAGTTCCTGTTCCCCTCGTCGCGCCACTCGCCCGAGCCCGGGTCGAACTGGACGATGAGCCCGACCTCGGGTGCGGGGATCCCCTGGTGGTTGTCCACGGGGCCCGGATTGCCGCCCGGCAGGAGCCCGCCGGGGATGCCATTCGGAGAGGTGATGCCGTCCCCCGCGCAGGCGGTGGTGCCGAAGCCGTCGCAGACGGCGCCCTCCGACACCGTCGTGGTGCGGTTGCCGGAGTTGAGC
>JANQFA010000177.1 GCA_028278065.1 Myxococcota bacterium | reverse complement strand
GTGGCACCCGTCGCGACGGCGAGCACGAAGAAGGCGGAGAGAAGAGCGGCAAAGCGGTGCATGAAAGGGAACCTCCACAGGTGGGTTCCCGGGAGGATGGCACGAACGCGGCTGGAGCTCCCCGCCACATGAGGAATTCTGCCTCATTTCGTCGCAATTCCGCCCTATTGCTCCGTCCATCGAGGCATGCGTATATGAACCGTCGTGTTGCGCATCGGCACGTCGGCCGCTCGTCGCTCGGGGTCCCTCTGGGCATCGACCCTCCTTTCCGCCGCGATCGCCTTGGTCGCAGCCCCTTCCCTTGCAGACGAAGATGAGGACCGCGAGACCACGCGCCTCAACCACCTCACCCTCGACCGGTTCCTGGCTGGTCAGGCCCGGGCGATGCGCGTCTCCGACCCCATCCGCATCGCCGCCGCGCCCTTCTGCGAGGATCATCTCGCGTCGGTGCTCGGCATCTACACAGCGAAGAAGGCGACGTTCGAGCACATGATCCCCACGGATCTGCCGTTCGAGAAGGCGTTCGCGGCCGACGCCGCGACACGCTTCGATCTCACCCGGCAGCCGAAGGTCCTGCTCGTGGTTCCCGGGCTCCCAGCGGAACGGGCCGGGGTAGCGCCGGGGGATGTGGTCACCAGGGTCCACGGCAAGAAGCTGACCCGCTACGTCCAGGTGGACTCCCTCCGCCCGAAGGACGACGCGGAGCACTTGCAGCTCACCCTGGAGCGCGGTGGCGTGCCGATCGAAGTCTCGGTCGAGAGCCGACTCGGCTGTTCGACGCCCAGCCGCTTCATGTTCGGCACCAACGTCAACGCCTTCGCCACGCACTTCGGGCGCAACACGGGGATCTACGTGTTCGGCGGCATGCTGGAGTTCATGGAGTCCGACGACGACCTGGCGGTGATCATGGGCCACGAGCTGGCGCACATGATCCTCAAGCACACCCAGCAGATGCGCGCGACCCAGAAGAGCGAGGCCGACGCCGACTACCTGGGCCTGTATCTGGCGGCGCGTGCGGGCTTCGACGTCTCGGAAGCGGTCGATGTCTGGGATCGGATGGCGCGCACCAACCCCTACTCCACGATCGACTGGGGCTACTACTCGCATCCGATGTCTCCCGCTCGATCGGTGATGCTCCGTTCGACCGTGGCCGAGATCGCCGCCAAGCGAGCGAGCGGTCAGGACCTGATGCCGGAACGCGCCTCCCGGTGACGACCCCGAAGCGGATCCTCGACCTCCTCGTGCTCTGCATCTGCACGCTGCTCTGCTGCGCCGGGATGGAGCGTCCGGAGGCGAGCGAAGCGGAGCTCGAGGAAGAGATCCGCCTGCTTCGCAAGCAGGCTCGCGACCAGCTCCATGCGGACGTGGGACGGATCGTCGAAGTGGGCTATCGGCTGCGCGTCGGCGCGGCGGCCCTCTGTGAGGAGGAGATCGCTCCGCTGCTCGGGGCGGCGATCGCCCGACGCGGTGATCTCGTTCTCAATCCCTGGGTTGCGGCCCGGCTGGGCGGAAAGCAGGACGAGGTCGAGGAAGCCGTGGGCACGGTCGGAGCCGTGAAGGTGCTCTCGGTCGTCGAGGGCTCCCCGGCCGACCAGGGAGGTGTCCAGGTCGGAGACCTGCTCCTCTCCCTCAACGGCGATTCGATCAAGAAGACGACCGACGTATACAACCGGCTGCGCCGCTCGAACACGGATTCACTCGCCTTGCGTGTGCAGAGAGGGGACTCCGAGCTGGACCTGCTGCTGCCCAGGCAGGACGGCTGCAACCAGGGCGTGCTGGCGTTCCTGAGCTCGGGCGCGGACACCCTGCCCCACGCCAACCGGCACGAGATCGGGGTGCCGACCGGCCTCGTGCGCTTCAGCCGCGACACCGACGAGATCGCCATCGCCATAGCCCATCAGATCGCGCACCAGGTCCAGGGCACCCCCCACCCCCGCCGCGGCAAGGACGAGCCGGAAGCCGACCGGCTGGGACTCCACATGGCCGCCCGCGCAGGGTTCGACGTGTCCAAGGCGCCCGCCTTCTGGGACCGTCTGGCGGCGGAAGAGCCCTGGAAGATCCACCACAAGCCTACCTGGGAGCACGGAATCCG
This sequence comes from Myxococcota bacterium, assembly GCA_028278065.1. GTDB lineage: Bacteria > Myxococcota_A > UBA9160 > UBA9160 > JAFDET01 > JAFDET01. The sequence goes on along the minus strand of JANQFA010000177.1, from coordinate 8,100 downwards.
GATCTGGCACTCCGCAATGGCCCTGCGCGCCCCGGTCATCCGCAGCACCGTGGCGGAGATCGCGGCCGGAGCCGATCCGGCCCAGTGACCGCGCCTCGCTTGGACGGTCGGGTTGAGTCGCCCCCCTGATCGGGCGATAAGCGGCCATGGATCGACGCGCAGCCTTCTTCCTCCTGGCCCTTCTCGGGCCGCTCGCTCCGCTCGACACCGGAGCGGTTCCTCGGATCGAGCTGGGCGTGCTTGCCTACACCGGGGGCCCTGTTCCGGGAGTCCCCGATGCGCTCTTCGACTCCTTCACCCCAGCACCCGGGCCGACCGAGCGCACTTCCCGATTCCCGGTGAACCTGCGGAGGCCTCCTATTCGGATTTCCTCCCCGCCGTCTCGGGCGGTGGCAACGCCCTACTCCTCCACGCCTACCTTTCGGATCATCCCGGGTGCCCCGCGCTCGGGCCGTGCATGGCGTTGGTCCGTGTGCTGGGCGACGACAGCGAGCCGCAGATCGCCGTCATGCCGGGCGACCCTGCCTGGGAAGCAGGCCCGGGCGAAGTGTTCCACGCCATCCATCCCCGCGCCTCGATCAACGGGCGAGGGGACCTGGCGTTCGTCGGAGAAACCCGGAGTCAGCGCGAAGAGGCGGTCTGGAGGCTCGACCGCACGGGTCTGGCGCAGATCGTGCGCGTCGGCGATCCGATCCCGCACGTCCCCGGCACCTTCTTCACGGACTTCGAGACGCCTTTGATCAACGATGGGCAGGAGATCGTCTTCTGGGGATCGGGCTCGGATGGCGCAGCCTCCTACACCAGCGGCCTCTTTCTGGTGACCCCTTCGGGCGGGGTATCGCCCGTCCTCCTGGACGGAGACCTCCTCGATGTGGGAGCCGAGCCTCGCGAGGTGGCCTCTGCCGACTGGTTCCACCAATGGGACGGCAGCTGGCCCAATCCGCGGCTCAACCACCGGGGTGATTTCGTCTTCGGAGCCACCTTCACGGACGGCTCCGACGCGATCGTGCTGGGCAAGATCAAGCGCAAGAAGGCCTGCGGGATCGGTGTAGAGCTGGCGCTTCTCGCGCCGGTCCTCGCCCGCCTGCGTCGGCAACGAACTGGCTCGAAGGGCCGTCCGGGGGAGGCCCTAAGCGACATGCCCGATGGGCCCTACGGGCAGGAGTCCACGCCGATCACGCCCGGGGCGCAAATCTCGCGTTGGACGCCGTCGAAGCCACCGAAGGCGCTCCCATTGAGGGGCCCACGGAACGTCGGGAACCCGCTGATCGAAGCGTCGGACTGGAGGAATCCCTCGTAGCAGCCCGAGGCGGAGAGATCGGCCGGGTAGGCGTTCTCTGCGAACACCGCGAAGGGACTTGCTGCTTCGTGGCCGTTGAGCACCACCAGTCCGTCGTCGGAGTAGTCGTCGTACTCGACGCTGGCCGTACCGCTCACCGTCTCCAGTCCCGGCGTACGCGTGTAGCCGACCCGCGCCTCACCGAACACGGCACCCGGGACGACGAAGTCGCCGACCGGGAGCGGAGCCGGGCGGAACCCTTCGATGTCCGTCGCTGCCCAGAGAGCGTCGGGCGTCGGCACGGCGGGAATTCCCCCTCCAGGCGGCAGGGGCACGCGCGAGATCAGGTGATGCACGACGATGCGTCCGGGGCTCTCCCCGGCGCACGCCGGCTGAACGGGCTGCACCAGTGTCTCGTGGTTGAGCACCCGCGTGCCGTCGGGGCTCCAGTCGTTGCGACCGCGCGCCTTGTAGCAGGGTCCACTCCCGGCCGAGAGGTTCTGACCGATGTAGCCACCACGGGCCCCGTGCTCGTCGAGCAGCCACACGTCCAGGCCCCGGTTGGTCTGGGCGTTGCCCTGGAACGCCCACAGCCCCCAGAGATCCGATCCGGCGAGAGCCATGAACCCCGGCCGCGGCACCAGGTTGAAGGCCTCCAGGACGTCGCGGGCGGGATCCGCGCTGCGCTTCGAGCCCACCACGAACCAGGCGCCGTCCGGAGAGAAGTGGAGGGTCTCGTCGTAGTCGGCGTGCGTGGTGAGGCGACGTACGGCGCCGGAGGCGATGTCGAGCTCGAACACATCGAAGCCGAGGCCACCGCCGCCCGCTATGTACGTCAGGTGAGTACCGCCACGCTCGAACTGCTTGAGCTCGCCCGCCGTGTTCGGCGTCAGGACGCTGCGACCCGCTTCGTCGACGACCAGGCGAGGCCCGGTGTCGGTGAGGATCTCCACGTCGTCGAGCTCATAGTGGCTCGCTTCGCGGCGCAGCTCACCGATGACGAGCACGGTCCCCGTGTCGCTGCGCACCTGGGTCCACCCGATGTGTGCCCCGTCCGGGGCCAGCCGGAACTCCCGGTGCATCTGGGCGATGCTCGGGTCCGTCTCGTCGAAGGGGATCCGCCCGAGCACCACCTCGACGCTGTCGCACTGGAGGATGCTCGGGCTGCACTCGACGATCGGCACTGCTCCCGAGCCCGCAAAGGGGCTCGGGAACGGCAGATCCGAGGTGTCCCCGATGGTGATCTGGTTGCTCAGCAACACCCGGCTCGCGTCCGGAAAGACCCCCTCGGGCTCGATCGGCAACGAACCCAGTGGACACGTCACGCACTGGAAGTCCGAGCCGTCCAGCTCGCTGACCCCGAGGAAGGTCCCCTGGGCGTCCTCGAAGGCGAAGACCAGATGCTGTCCGTCCGGATGGAACAGGGGCGCGCTCGGGACCACACCGGGCGGCAGGGCTACGACGCTGGTCGCGACCGGCTCGGGAAGCGGTGGCGGATTCGCGCTCGCAAAGGCCGCATCCTCGGCGGCCGCCTCCTGGCAGTCGCACGGGAAGGCCACCTCGCCGCTGGATGCGTGCAGCTGTGTCCGCGCCGCGCCGCAGGCGCCAGCGGCCGTCCGATCGCAGGCGTAGCCGCCACAATACGCGCTGCAGGCCGTCAACGCGGCACCCGTCCAGCCCGACGCGATGCAGACCGGCGCCGGGAGGCAGCCGCCGACGCACACGCTGGCCTCGCCCGCGCAACGATGGAGAGCGTTGCCCTCCTCCGTCTTGCACACCGCGCGACAGCCACGGCGGGCGTCAGCGCCGGACAGGGCCGAGCAGGCGCGCCGGCAGGTCCCCGCCGTGTCGCGCGCCGCGCGTCGGCAGAGGCCCGCTCCATCGCGGCAGCTGGCGTCGCAGACCGATCCGCCGAGATCACAGGCCGCCGTGCAGTCCCCCCTGTCCGACTCACACACGCCCAGCGATTCAGCCCGCACGACCCGGCACTCGGCCCGGCATCCATTTCGATCGACGGCCTCAACGCAGTCGTCGTGGCAGGCGGATGCCAGCCGCGCCACGGCGCGCCGACACGAGGCCTCGGCGACGCGGCACGCGCCGCACGAGGCCCCTGCTGCAGGCGGACTTGCCAGGGTGGGCCCCAGCAGAGCGAGGGCCAATGCGAATGAGGTGAGCGCCCGCGTCGCGGAATGGGCCAGGGGGGGACGCGCCATGATCGATCTCCGTTAGTTAGGAAATACTAACCTCCGAGGTACTCACGAGTCAAACGCCGCACGCCGCCTGCTAGCGAGCCATGCGCACCGGAAGGTGCTTGATCCCGCCTACGAAGTTCGACCGCAGGCGGACCACGGGTCCGGCCAGCTCGAGCGGGGGGAGCCGCTCGAGCATGGAGGTGAACAGCGCCCGCAGCTCGAGCCGCGCGAGGTGCGCGCCCATGCAGAAGTGCTCACCGATTCCGAAGCCCAGATGCCGGTTCGGTCGACGCGCCGGGTCGAAGACCTCGGGATCGGGGAAGACCGACTCGTCGCGGTTGGCGGAGGGGTAGAACAGAGCGAGGCGGTCGCCGGCTCGGATCTTGCGTCCGCGCAGCTCGACGTCCCGCGAGGCCGTGCGCTGGAAGTAGATGATCGGGGAGGACCAGCGGACCATCTCGTCGACGGCGGTCTCAAGGAGCTGCGGATCGGCCCGCAGGTTCTCGTACTCACGCGGCCTCTCGAGGAGCGCCAGGAGCCCGCCACTCGACGCGTTGCGGGTCGTCTCGTTTCCAGCCAGGGCCAGCAGGAAGCAGTACGAGAGGATCTCGAAGTCCGTGAGCGGCCTTCCGTCCGCGCGGGCCGTCGCGAGAACCCCGACGAGATCGGGGCGCGGATCCCGTCTGCGCTCTGAAACGTGACGGGCGAAGTAGTCGAAGAGCGCCAGGCGGGCCTCTTCGATCGCCTCGAGCGGCGCCCGCGCATCACCGTACTCGGGGTCCTGGGAGCCCACGATGGCATTGCTCCAGCGCAGCACGCGATCGTGGTCCTGCGCGGGACACCCGAGCAGGTGCATGATGACAGCGAGGGGAAACCGAGCGGCGATCTCCGTGACGAAGTCCCAGGGCCGGCCCGAGCGCAACGAGGGATCGTCTGCGACCTTCGCGACGACCGAATCGGCCATCGCCTGCATCGTCGGCACCAGGTCCTGCAGTGCCCGCGCGGTGAAGCGGCCGGTGAGCAGCGACCGAAAGGCGCGGTGCTCCGGCGGGTCCATGTTGAGCAGGTTGCGGAGCGCGCCCTCCGCACTACCGGCACGCTTCGCGGAGAGCGCCGCTGCGAAGATCACCCGCATCACCTGGGGACGGAAGACGACGCCAGTTCGCCAGCCCGCCTTCAGCGTGATGTGAAGGGGCATCCGCCGCGCCCCCTGGAACTTCCTGGGGGGGATCACCTGGCCAGGGGCGCTGCGGAACGTGGCCGGGTCCTTCGAAACCGCGACGATGTCGGCGTGGCGAGTTATCGCCCAGAAGGGAACGTGCTCCCCGTCGTCGATCCAGGAGACCGGATCGTCACGACGAAGGGCGGCCCACTCCTCCCAGGGGTAGCCATCGGCGGCAAATCGCGCGGGGAGGAAGAAGTGCGCGACATGGTCTTCGGCGGTGGCGGCTGTCGACATTGAAGTTAGTGTAAATTAACCTCGGGGTTCAGCAAGCCCGGGCGGCCCGAATCAGGAACCGCGCCGGGGATCATCGGACCGCTTGCGGCCGCCCGTGACGACTCCCTCCTTGCGGCCTCGAATCCCCTCCGCCTCGACATCCCGCGCGTGCTCGAGACTCGACTGGACCTCCAGGCGTCGACCCTCCCCGTAGGAGAGGCGATACCCCGCGTCGATCACCTGCTTGTAGGCCCGCGGCATTCCCGGCGGGCAATCGAGCATCGCTCGGGCCAGATCCCGCACCGTCGGCAGGAGCGCCTCGGCGTCGACCAGGCACGAAACGAGCCCCCAGCGGTCGGCGGTCTCCGCGTCTATGAAGACCCCAGCGAGCGACATCAGCTTTGCCCTGTAGGGCCCTACGACCCTTGGGAGGAGCTGCGAGAGCCCCCAGCCCGGCAGCACACCCACACGCGCGTGGGAATCGGCGAATCGCGCGTTGCGGCTGGCCACGACGAGGTCGCAGGCCAGGGCGAGCTCGAAGCCTCCGGTGATGCAATCGCCGTTCACTGCGGCGATGACAGGCCCCGAGAACCGGGCCAGGGCGCCGGGAACGTCGAGTCCCTCGGCTCCGTCGAATGCGCCCGAACTCCCGCGGGCGAGCTCCGCGAGATCCAGTCCTGCGCAGAAGGCGCGGCCGGCTCCCGTCAGGATCACGACCTCCGCGTCGCCGCTCGCCTCGAGCTCCGCGAACGCCTCGATGATCGCCCGGCGGAGCACCCCGTTCAGGGCGTTCAGCTTCTGCGGCCGATTCAAGGTCAAGGTCGCGACGCGATCTCGCTTCTCGACCACGAGGACCGAGTTCACGGACGCCTCGGCCTCCGTCACTCCTCTGCTCTTGCCAGCAGGGCGGCCATCGCCATCCGTACGTAGAGCGGCCGCGCGATGTCGGGCTTCAGGTCCCCACCGCGAGGCAGGGAGGTAATCAGCGCGAAGACGGCCATGCATACGGACCGGGTCTCTTCGCCCGACAGATCCGGGCGCAGCGCCTGGACGACGTCCATCCACTCTCCCACGATGGCGCGACGCTCGCGCGCCACCCGCTTCCGCGCGCCCGGTGACAGGCTTCGACCCTCCTCCGCGGCCATCACGACGAGGTCCGTCTCCTCCATCACGTGGTCGACGGACTTCGTGACGATCCTCTGCAGCGTCTCGAGCGGAGAGAGCCCGAGCTCGAGGACCGAGAGGATGTCGCGCTGAGAGCGTTTGATGGCCCGCTCCAGGAGCTCGACGAGAATGGCCTCCTTGCTGGGGAAGTGGCGATAGATGGCCGGCCCGCTCGTTCCCACGGCGGTGCCGATGTCTTCGATGCTGGTTCCGCGGTACGACTTCTTCCGGAACAGCTCGGCTGCCGCCGAGATGATCATCTCTCGTCGCAGCCCGCCGCTGCGCCGCTTCGTACTCGCACCGGCCGTGGTCTTCCGAGCGGCCATGGCACCTCCCCGCTGAGCCCTCGCCGTTAGCATAGGCTAACCCAGCTCAGCGAGGTCCGGTGGGCACGTCCCGGAAGGCGAGGCCCTTGTCCGCTCGGGCTTCCGCCGGAAGCCCGAGCACCCGCTCGGCGATGATGTTGCGCAGGATCTCGTCGGTGCCTCCCGCGATCCGGAAGCCCGGCATCGTCAGGTACAGATCCTGCCACTCGTCGCCCTCGGGCTCTTCGGGGTCCGCTACCAGCCCGGCCCCGCCCAGCATCTCCACGGCGAGGCTTGCGATGTCCTGGCCCAGGCGCGCGGCCACGAGCTTTCCGAGGCTCGCCTCGGGTCCGGGCGTCCGTCCCTGGGAGAGGGCCGTCAGGGTACGGTTCCCGGTGTGCTTCACTCCCATCGCCTGCACGTAGAGATCGGCGAGGCGACCGCGAACCAGGCCGTCTTCGATGGCGGGCCGACCTCGTAGCCTGGCACGCCCGGCCAGGGCGAAGAGGTCGCGGAGCGCCCCGGAGCCGCCGGCGGCTCCCACGGCAGCCCGCTCGTTCATGAGCGTCGTGATCGCGACACGCCAGCCATCGCCGATCCCGCCGATGCGATTCTCGTCCGGGATGCGAACGTCGTTGAGGAACACCTCGTTGAAGCCCCGTCCCCCATTGATCTGGGTGATGGGTCGCACCTCGATTCCCGGCGATTCCATGTCCACCACGAAGAACGTCAGGCCCGCGTGTTTCGTGGCGTCCGGGTCGTGGCGGACGATCAGGATTCCCCACTTGCAGTAGTGCGCCCCGGTCGTCCAGATCTTCTGCCCGTTCACCACCCACTGGTCGCCTTCCCTGCGGGCGCTGCTGCGCAGGCCCGCGAGGTCCGAGCCCGCCGCAGGCTCGCTGAAGAGCTGACACCAGATCTCTTCGCCCGTGACGAGCTTCGGAATCCAACGCTGCTTCTGATCCTCGCTTCCGTGCGCAAGGATGGTGGGTCCGCACATGCCGATGCCGATGCCGAAGACCGGAGGGGGCACCTCGAACTTGCCCTCCTCCTGGTTCCAGATGACCTGCTCGATGGCCGATGCTTCTCTCCCCCCATAGGCCTTCGGCCAACGCAGGCACGCCCAGCCAGCCTCCGCCTTCTTCTTCTGCCAGGCCTGAGCCTCGCGAATCGTCGCCTCGTCCACGCCTTCGGCCAGCGGCGTGGCGGCGGCACCCTCGCGTCGGGGACGGCCGTTCGACTCGAGCCACGCTCGGGCCTCGGCCCGGAATGCTGCTTCCTCGGGAGTGTCGCTGAAGTCCATGGCTATGCCTTCCCGTAGACTCGGCTCGCCTCCTCGACGAGGCGGTGCTTCCAGACGGCTGGAGTGGCCAGGAACGCCTCCAGGTGGCGAGCGCGCCGGTAGAACAGATGGCAGTCGTACTCCCACGTGTATCCGACCCCACCGTGGAGCTGGATCATGTCTTCGGCCATCGCACGAAAGGCCGCCGAAGCGCACACACGCGCTGCCGATGCCGCGAGCGGGAGTTCCGGCGCCGCGTTCTCCAGTGCCCAGGCGCCGTAGTAGGCATTCGACCGGGCCAGCTCGATGTCCACCCAACGGTCCGCCAGGCGGTGCTTCACCGCCTGGAACGAGGCGATGGGGCGACCGAACGCGTAGCGGCCGAGACAGAACTCCCGCGTGATCTCGAGGGCGCGGGCCCCTCCCCCCACCTGCTCGAA
>JANQFA010000168.1 GCA_028278065.1 Myxococcota bacterium | reverse complement strand
GGTCTCCGGGGTCATCGCTTCGACCGCCGCCATCCCGCGCGGCAGGTCGCCCCACCCCATGGACTGGGGAGTGCCGACCTCGGCTCCCGAGGCGGCGATGGAGAGGAGCGGCTCCAGGGTCGTGCCCGGGAAGAAGAGATAGCGGTAGTAGCGACCGCGATCGGGCGAGTCGATGGGCGGCGCGAGCCCCCTGTCGGCGAACTTGTCCGCGAGGTAGGCGCAGATGGCCGCCACCTCGGTGACGACCACGTCGCCGTCGACCAGTGCCGGGACCTTGCCCATCGGATTGATGGCCCGGTACTCGGGCGTGTCGTTGTCGCCCGCCGCGAAGTCGACCGTCACGGCCTCGTGGGGCACGTCGAGCTCGCGCAGCATCCAGTCCGTCGTGACTCCGCGACTCATCGGATTGAAGTAGTGCTTCACGCGGCTCGCTCCTTCCGGCTGCGCTCCCAGACCCTACCAGCCGCCCCGGGGCCCGGGCATGTCGGCTGGCTCCAGACCGGCGCGAGACGAGGACCCGGGATCGAGGACGCCCTCAGCGGCGGGTGAGCTTGACCGGCAGGTGCGAGTAGCCGTTCACGAAGGAGGAGAAGACGCGCTCGGGCTCCTCCTGCAGCTCGATCCTCCCGAACCGCTCGAGAATCTCCTCCCAGAGGACTCGGAGCTGGAGCTCGGCCAGCCTGCTGCCCATGCAGAAGTGGATCCCCCAGCCGAACGACAGATGGCGCACTGCGTTGGGCCGTTCGATGTCGAGATCGTTGGCGTTCTTGAAGACGTCCTCGTCCCGATTGCCCGAGACGTACCACATGAGGAGCTGGTCGTGCTTCTTGATCTGCTTGCCGCCCAGCTCGCAGTCGCGGGTAGCCGACCTTCGCATGTAGGAGAGCGGCGTCTGCCAGCGGATGACCTCGGGCACCATGTTCTTGATGAGCGACGGATCGGCCACCAGCTTGTCGTGCTGGTCCGGGAACTGGTGGAAGGCGTAGACGCTGCCCGACATGGTGTTCCGCGTGGTGTCGTTCCCGCCCACGATGAGCAGCAGGAGATTGCCCAGGTGCTGGATCGGTGACCTGTCCCGGGTGGCCTCGCCGTGGGCGAGCATCGAGACGAGGTCGTCGCCGGGGTTCGTCCTGCGCTCCTCGAAGAGCCTCCCGAAGTACTCGGCGCACTCCCCCAGCTCCGTGCGCTTCTGCTCCATCGATTCGACGACGCCCCCGGGCTCGGGAATCGCGAAGACGATGTCGGACCATCGGGTCAGCTTGCGGCGATCCTCCAGGGGGAAGTCGAACAGCGTCGCCAGCATCAGCGTGGTGAGCTCGATCGAGACGGTGTCGACCCAGTCGAAGGTCTCGCCCACCGGCAGGGAGTCCAGGACTCCGCAGGTGCGCTCCCGGATGAGGGACTCGAGCTTGCGCAGGTTGCGCGGGGCGGCCGCGGGCTGCACCGAGCGGCGCTGCACGCCGTGCTCGGGCGGATCCATGGAGATGAAGGGAGGCACGACCGGCCCCATCAGCTGCGGGGGCTCTACGCCGTGGCGAAAGCCCAGGGTGATCCCGCGGGCCGACGAGAAGGTCTCCCAGTCCACCTCGACCGCCTTGATGTCGTCGTACTTGGTGACGGACCAGTAGCGACCGGCGGTCTCGATCTCGTTCAGGTGGACCGGGTCCTCGTTGCGCAGCCGCTCGAAGTACCTCTGCCAGCGGCTCTCCCGGAACAGATGGGCATTGAGCGGGTTGATGTCGTCGAGGGCCAGCTCGTCGGCCGGGGCGACGCCGCGGCCTTTCAGGGCCTGCTCCTGCTCCGGCGTCCGGAACTCGGCCGGTGCGCTCTGGGGGGTTGCGGTCTCGCTCACTTCGAGTCTCCTCGTCGAACGCGCCCAGGGGACGACTGGCCGCGATCTCGCCGGAAGCGGGGTCTCCTCACAGTTCGTATATTGGATGGCCGTCCCGTGCAACCGTGCTGGCCCGCACCGCGGGCGGCCTCGCGTGTATCATCACCCTCGAATCGCAACAGGAGGACCTCCCCGTGCTCGCCTACACGACCATCGGCACGAGCGACATGGATCGCGCCACCGCCTTCTACGACGCGCTCCTCGCCGAGATCGGCGGCGCCCAGCTCTTCGGGATGGACCGCATCAAGTTCTATGGCACGCCGGGCGGCGGGGCGATGCTCGCCATCTGCATCCCCTACGACGAGAAACCCCACGAGCGCGGCAACGGCTGGATGGTGGCCATTCCCGGCGGCTCCAAGGAGGGGGTCGACCGGCTCTACGCGAGGGCACTCGAGCTCGGAGCCACCGACGAGGGCCCGCCCGGCGACCGCATCCCGGACGTCTTCTACGGGGCCTACGTCCGGGACCCGGACGGCAACAAGATCTGCTTCATGGAGATGAAGCTCGGCTGAGACGTTCGATGGAAGTGGTCGACGCCTGGGCACAGCACCCCACACCGCGCCACATCGGGGATCCCATCTTCGAGTCGCTGCGGCGCTGGACGAAGAGCGGCGACGGCGGTCCGCCGCCGGAGCTTCCCGTCTCGATGACCGTGGGCGCGATGGACGAAGCCGGCGTATCGACGGCGCTCATCAGCGCCTGGTACGCGCCGAGGAACGTCATGATCTCCAACGACGAGGTGGCCTCGTTCGTCGAGCAGTCCGAGGGCCGGCTCGTCGGCGTGGGGTCGGTGGACATCTCCCGCCCCATGGAGGCGGTCGCCGAGATCCGCCGCTGCGTGCGCGAGCTCGGATTCAAGGCGATCCGCGTGCTGCCCTGGCTCTGGGAGGCGCCGCCGACCGATCGACGCTTCTACCCCCTCTACGTGGCCTGCTGCGATCTGGGCGTCCCGTTCTGCACCCAGATCGGCCACACGGGCCCCCTGATGCCTTCCGAGGTGGGTCGGCCCATCTACCTCGACCGCGTCGCACTCGACTTCCCCGGGCTCACGATCGTGGGCGGGCACATCGGGTATCCCTGGACGGACGAGGCCATCGCCGTCGCCACCAAGCACGAGAACGTCTTCATCGACACGTCCGCCTACACCGTGCGGCGCTATCCGGCCCAGCTCGTCGACTACATGAAGACGCATGGCAGGAAGAAGGTGCTGTTCGGAACGAACTTCCCGATGATCGCACCCGCGAAGGCACTCGCCGGGCTCGAAGAGCTCGGCTTGTCGGACGAAGCGGCGTCGCTCTTCCTCGCCGGCAACGCGAGGCGTGTGTTCGATCTCTAGTCGAGGCGCGTGTTCGACCTCCAGGCGAGGCGCGTTCGAGGGCGGACTACGGTTCCAGCACCACCTTGATGACGCCGGAGGCGCGGTCCGCCGCGGTCTCGAAGGCCTCCACGGCCCCCTCGAGCGGGAAGCGGTGCGTGATGAGCGTTCGCGCGATCTCCGGATTCGCAGCGAGGATCGAGGCGGCCACGTCCACGTCGCGGCTGGCGCCGACTCGGGCGTAGAGGCTGGCCGGGATCAGGGTGACCTCCTTCAGGCAGAGGGAGAAGCCCGGCAGCACCATCCCCTCCCAGTAGCTCGCCACCGAGACGATCGCGCCGCCCGGACGGCAGAGCTCGACGCAGCGCTCGAGGGCGCTCTTCGTTCCGGCGGCGTCCACCACCAGCGGATAGGTCCCCGCGACCTCGCCCGCGCCGAGCCGGGCTCCCGCCTCGCGCTGCGCGTCGTGCCGGGCCTCCAGGGCGACGTGCGCTCCGGATGCCGCGGCGGCCGCCACCGCGGTGAGACCGATGGTTCCGCCGCCGACGACCGCAACCCGCTCGCCTCCCTTCACCCCCGCTCGGCGCAGACCGTGGACCGATACCGCGAGGGGCTCGACGAGGCTGGCGTCCTCGACGCGGGCGCCCGTCGGCAGGGGCACCAGGCAGCGTTCGGGCACCCGCATCTCGTCGGCCATTCCGCCGTCGAGCCCGACGCCCATCAGCATGCCCGGGCCCCGCGCGCACAGGTTGTACTCGCCGTGGGCGCAGAACTCGCACGCGCCGCAGGCGTCCAGGGGCTCGATCGCCACGGGGGTCCCGTCGTCGGTGACTCCGGCGATCTCATGCCCGAGCGTCCCCGCCACCGGATAGCCGGCCTGGAGCATGTGCAGGTCCGAGCCGCAGATCCCGGCCGATCGGATGCGGACGCGCACGCCGTCACCGGAGGGCGCCGGGACCTCTGCGAGGGAGATCGCCCCGTCCGCGATCCGCACTGCGCGCATCAGTCGTCCAGCACCGTCGCAGCCACCCGCTCCTCCAGGCAGGCGGTGTCCCACCAGGTGATCTGCAGCTGCTTCGCTCGCCGGAAGTAGAGCTGGATGTCGTACTCGATGGTGAAGCCCACCCCGCCCCACACCTGCTGGCACATCGCGGTCATGTCCCGCCACGTGTTGCAGGCGAAGAGCTTGGCCATCGGCGCGAGCTGGTCGATGCCCTTCCCCGCATCGCGCGACCAGGCCGCCTCGTAGACCAGGGTCCTCCCGCCGTCGATGTTCGTCGCCGCGTCCGCGAGGTAGTGCGAGACCGCCTGGAAGGCGCCGAGCGGCTTGTCGAACTGCTTGCGCTCCTTGGCGTACTCCACCGTGATCTCGAGCGCCCTCTCGGCACCCCCCACGGCGAAGGCCGCGAGCAGCACGATGCCATCGAGCATCGCCGCGTTCCAGGCCTCCCAGCCGGCGCCGGCTGCGCCGACACGCTGGGACTCGGCGACGCGCACGCCGTCGAAGGTCACCTGGTACTGGCAGTCGCCGGCCAGGCTCTTCTGCTGCTCGAGAGAGACGCCGTCGGCGTTCGGATCGACGAGGAAGAGCTCGACGCCCGCATCGCTGCGCGCCAGCACCAGGAGTCGCTCCGCCGACGATGCGAAGAGGACGTGTCGCTTGACGCCGTCCAGCACCCAGTCGTCGCCGTCGCGCGTCGCCGGCAGGGCCACGCCCTGCGGACCCCAGCCGCGCTCGGGCTCGTTCCACGCCGGCGCCAGGATCGCGTCGCCCGAGGCGATGCGCGGAAGCCAGGTCTTCTTCTGCTCCTCGCTCCCCACGGCCGCGAGCAGCCCCCCGCACATCACCGCACTCGGGAAGTGCGGGGTGGGCGCCAGGGCACGACCCAGCTCCTCGTAGAGGATGGCGCCTTCCAGCAGGCCCTGGCCACCGCCCCCGTACGCCTCGGGAAGCCCCATGCCGACGAGGCCCAGCTCGCCGAGCTGCTTCCACAGCTCGGCCGGATGGCCCGTCGGGTCGTCCTCCATCTCGCGCACCACGTCGACCGGGCAGAGCTCGTTGCAGAGTCCCCGCACCATGTCGCGCAGCATGTGCTGCTCTTCGCTGAAATCCAGATCCATCGTTCTCTCCGATTCTCTAGGGCTTCCAGGCGTCGCCGCGCCGCTTCCAGGGGTTGTCCCCCTCGCGGACGGGTACGGCCACGCGGGCCTCGCACTCGGTGGTGGTCTTGTCCCCGACGCTGAGCCGGAGCTTGAGACCGACCCAGCCGCAGCCGGCCTCGTCGGTCTCGACGGACTCGACGTTGCCGTGGAACACCATCCGGTCGCCGGGGAAGACGCTGTCCTTCATGCGGAAGCGGATCTTGCCGAGACGGCCCGCCGGCCCGGTCCAGTCGGTCACGTAGCGCTCGAAGTAGGCGGCGTTGTGCGGGGTGTTGATGAAGACGTGCTTCGTCCCGTTGCGCTCCTGGGCGAAGTCCTTGTCGTGGTGCATCGGCCGCCAGTCGCGGCTGGCCAGGGCCCCCAGCACCACGGTGGTCGGCGACACGTCGATCGCCAGATCCGGCAGGCGGTCGCCCACGGAGATCCGGTCCAGGGTGAGCTGCTCCGCCATCACGCATCCCTCCGGTAGCCGAAGCCCGTGTAGCTCTCCGTCCCGACCCACTCGCCCTTCTGGTTCTCGTAGACCACGTCGATCTCCCAGAAGCGGCCCTTGCCGAGCTTCGTGGTCTTCGGGGCCGAGACCGAGCGCAGGACCTGCCAGGTCTTGAGCCGGTCGCCGGGACGCACCGGCTCCCCGAACGTGATCGTGTTGTCGGTCATCACTGCCTCGGGCAGGTCCAGCTCCTCCTTCAGGTCGAAGTGCACCTGGAGGGGCTGAGCCTGCTCGGTACGGCCCGGCGCCCAGTAGTGGGGGCGGAACCAGACCGAGATCATCGTCGGCGGCGCGATCCAGCCGTCGGTCAGGTCGTTGGCGGTCTTCTCGTCCCAGAAGAGGGGGTTCCCGTTCTCCACGGACGCGCAGGTGGTGAAGACGTAGCCGCGCTCGACGTCGAACTCGCCCTCCACCTCGTAGCGCCTCTCGCCGATCCAGCCCTGCACCTCGCCAGGCAGCTCGCTCATGCCAGCACTCCTTCTTCCTTCATGCGCGCGATCGCGTCCGGCGCGAGGCCCGCTTCGCGCAGCAGCGCTTCCGTATCCGTGGTCCCCGCAGCGGGCAGCGCGACCGGCCCGTCGGGCTTGTGCATCCCGGCCAGCACCGGCGCCACCTGGCGGAAGGTCCCGTGCTCCGGATGAATCGCCTCGCTGAAGGCCCCGCGCGCCTCGAACTGCGGGTCCGAGACCAGCTCGGCGACGCTCTGGACCGGCGCGACGCAGGTGTCGGCTCCGGCCAGCTCGGCCACCCAGACGTCGCGGTCCTTCTCGGCGAAGCGCGCGCACAGATCCGCGCGGATCTCGTCCTGCACCGTGTCGTCCATCTGGCGGGAGGCCCACTTCCCGAGATCGAGGATGCGGCACAGGTTGGCCCAGAAGTGGGGCTCGATGGCGCCCAGCGAGAGCCAGCGCCCGTCCGCGCAGCGGTAGGTGTCGTAGAAGGCGTAGCGACCGGTCAGCACCCCGTGGCCCGGACCCGGCTCCGCGCCGGTAGCCAGGTGCTCGTCGATGTAGAGCGCCATGAGCGAGAGCACCCCGTCGGCCACGGAGACGTCGAGCCGCTCGCCCTCCCCCGTCTTCTCGCGCCGCAGGAGAGCCGCCAGGATCGCGATCACCGCGTGCATTCCGCCGGCGGCGCTGTCGGCGACCGTGGCGCCGGGAATCGGCGGCTTCCCGTCGACGCCCGGCTCGCTGCAGTCGAGATAGCCGCCCACGGCCAGGTAGTTGATGTCGTGTCCGGCCCGGAGCGCGGCCGGGCCGGTCTGGCCGAATCCGGACGTCGAGCAGTACACGATCCGGGGGTTCACCTCACGCACCGCGTCGAAGCCGACGCCCAGCCGATCGACCACGCCCGGGCGGAAGCTCTCGAGCACCACGTCGGCGTCGGTGGCGAGACGCAGGAATGCGTTCCTCCCCTCCGGCGCCTTCAGGTCGAGGCGCACGCGTCTCATCCCCCGGTGGCCGGCGTAGGCGTGGAACACGGGCTCGATCTGGACGCCGCTCTTCTTCGGCGGCGCCCCGATCTTCACCACCTCCGCCCCGTAGTCGGCGAGCGTGCGCGCGCAGCGTGCCGCCGGCCCGACCGTGGAGAAGTCGAGCACACGAACGCCGTCGAGTGCGGGAGGGGTGGGCACGATGGCGACCTAGAAGTTCTTGGGCAGGCCCAGCCCGCGGCGGGCGATGATGTTCTTCTGGATCTCGGATGCGCCGCCGCCGATCGTGTCGATCACCGAGTAGCGGTAGCTCATCTCGGGACGCCCGCGCAGCGGCGCACCTTCGGTGTGCACCCTGTACTGTCCGTCGGCGCCCGCCAGATCCACCATCGCGTTGCCCACCCGCTGGGAGAGCTGCGTCGCGAAGAGCTTGTACTTGGAAGCCTCCACGGTCGGGGGCTTCTTGCCCACCTGTCCCGCGGCGTGCACGAACTTGAGGCCCAGCACGCGCGCCACCTCGGCCTCGGTGGCCAGATTGGCGATGCACGTGCGCACGCCCGGCTCCTGGCGAAGCGGCTCGCCGTCGCGCTGCGCCTCCTTGACGTAGTCGACCAGCTCCTCGAGGCGCTGCTCGGTGGGGGAATAGGTGAACATGGTGAAGCGCTCGAGATCGAGGGCCTCCGAGATGTAGCGGAAGCCCCTCCCGCGCTCGCCCACCAGGTAGTCGTCCGGCACGAAGACGTCGTTGAAGAAGACCTCGTTGGTGAGCTCGTCGCCGATGGTGGGAAGGCCCCGCACCTCGAGGCCCTCGTGGTCCATCGGGATGAGGAAGAGACTGATCCCATCGTGCTTGGGCTTGTCCGGGCAGGTGCGCGCGCCCACCCAGTACCAGTCCGCGAAGTGGGCGGAGGTGGTCCAGGTCTTCTGGCCGTTCAGCTTCCAGCCGCCGTCCACCTTGTCGGCCTTGAGCTGCATGTTGGCGGCATCCGAGCCCGCGTTGGGCTCGCTGTAGCCCACGGCGAACTCGATCTCGGCGTTCAGGATCCGGGGCAGGAACTCCCTCTGGAGCTTCTCGCTCCCGTGGCGGATCAGGGTCTTGCCGATGATCCCCACGCCCTTGCCGATCTGCGGGCAGCCGCGCCGGGCCAGGGCCTCGTTCAGGATGTACTCGTAGATGCCGGGCTTCTCCTGACCGCCCAGCTCCTTCGGCCAGGTCATCCCGAGCCAGCCGTGCTCGGCGAGCTTGGCCATGAAGGCCCGCCGCTCCGGGGTATCCACGATCTGGGCCATGTTCTCTCGACACACGTCCGCCACGTCGGGCGTCGCGTGCTCGTCCAGGAAGGCCTCGACCTCGGCCTGGAAGGCCAGCTCTTCGGCACTGAATTCGAAATCCACGGGGGCCTCCTGCAGGGGAGAGAGCAGATCGATCGCTCCGAATTATATACGATACGGTCCGTATAGTAAATGCCCCCTCGGGGACCAGAAAGTCCGCATGAGCCGGTAATTTCCCGGGACAAACCCCCGGCCTTGGGTACAGTTCTCGTCACCGGCGCCGGCCCCACCGGTCGCAGGCGCCCGGGGTGAGTTGTTCGAGGCGCATCCTTCATTCGTACGAGGCGCATTCTTCATTTGTTCGAGGCGCAGCCCTCAAGGAGATCCTCTGTGTCCAAGCTTCGCGTCCTGATCTTGTTCGCGGCCGTTGCCGCGTTTGCTCCGCTGCAGGTGCACGCGGACGAAATCGACGACGGGCCCACCGGCGCGCCGCCGGTGAGGCGCCAGGCCCCGCCGCCGCCGGCTCCGCCGCCGCCGCCCCCGGCTCGCAAGCCGCCGCCGCCGCCGCCGCCTCCGGCCGCCAAGCCCAAGCCCGCACCGGCTCCGATGGCCCAGGACCTGTGGAGCTTCAGCATCGCCGGCTGGTACACGATCATGGCGATCGACGGTGACTCCACCATCGATGCGATCCCGTTCAACATCGACATGGATCTCGGCAACGCCTTCGGCGGGCCGGACAGCAATGGCGGTGGCGGTCGGCTCGAAGCCTGGCGTGATCGAATCGGCGCATTCGTCGAGGTGAACTTCCAGGACTGGGACGGCGGAGACTGGTCGCAGATCAAGGGCAGCACGTTCGACGTCGACTACGACCTCGAGCGCCTGAACGTGGACTTCGGCCTCTCGTACAAGGTCGTCAACCACGAGCTCGGCGACGGCCGCTTCGCCACCCTCGAGCCCATCGTGGGCGGCCGCTGGATCAAGATCAAGCAGCGCGCATCGGCGGGCCTCGGGCCCCCGTTCCGTGCCAGCAACAGCGACGACTACTGGGAGCCCTTCCTGGGTGCCCGTACCGTCGTGGATCTCACCGATCGCCTCTCCTTCCGCATCGGCGGGGACGTGGGTGGCTTCGGGGCGGGCAGCGACCTGAGCTGGCACGCCCTCGGCGAGTTCGGCTTCGACGTCACGGGCCCGCTCGAGCTCCGACTCGGCTATGGCGCCGAGGGCATCGACTGGGAGACGGGTGGTGGTTCCCACTCGCTCGACACCGTCGCCCACGGCCCGCGCTTCGGTCTCGCTCTCAACTTCTAGTCGAGAGCGGGAGAGAGCCCGGAGGGCCCCGGCGGCAGCGTCCGCCGGGGCCCTCTCCTTTGCGTCACCGCCACCCGCGAGCTTCCCAGTGGAGCTACACTGGGCCTTGCAACGACGAGGGGGACCCATCCATGTACAGCCTCACACGCACCCTGGTGGCGACCGCGATCGTCCTCGCCGTACCCGCGCTGGCGCAAGCCGACGTGATCGACGACGAGCCCACGGGCGCGCCGCCCGTACGCCGCGAGGCCCCTGCGCCCGCACCGCCGCCGCCCCCGCGCAAGCCCGCGCCGCCGCCCGCTGCGAAGCCTGCACCCGCCCCCACGCCGGCGCCCGCGGTCGCAGACGAGGGCTGGCAGTTCTCGATCGCGCCCTATCTCTGGCTCCCGCGCGTGGAGGGAACCAGCGTCGTCGACGGCGTCTCGAGCGACATCGACGCGACCTTCAAGGACATCGTGGACGAGTTCGACGTCTTCGGCCTGAACTTCCGAACCGAGGCGCACAAGAGCCGGCTCGGCCTCTTCTTCGACTTCATGTGGATGGATCTCGACGGGGAGTTCGGCAAGAGCGGAGTGCTGGACGTCAATCCGGACATCCAGATCCTCAAGACCGACTTCGGCGTCATGTACACCGTCCTCGACCGTCCGGTGGGATCCGACGGCCGGATCCGGCTCACTCCGTACGTGGGCGGGCGCTGGACCCGGCTGAAGCAGATCATCCGCTTCGACTCGCCCGTCGCCGCGATCCCCAACGCCGGCGACCGTCAGCACTACTGGGAGCCGCTCGTCGGAGGACGGATCGCCTGGCAGGTGAACGGCCCGCTCACCATCCTGGTGCAGGGCGACGCCGGGGGCTTCGGGATCGGAAGCGCCTCGGACCTGACCTGGCAGGCGGGCGGTGCGTTCTCGTACCGCTTCAGCGAGCTCTTCAGCCTGAACCTCGGCTACTTCGCCTACGACGTGGACTACTCGCGCGGTAGCGGGAGCAGCGAGTTCGCGTACGACATGCTGCACCACGGCCCGCGCATCGGGTTCCAGTTCGATCTGTAGGCGCGCGAGCCCATTCGGGCCCGGCGAGCTGGACCGGACCGGCTAGAGGAGGCCGTGCGCCCGGAAGCGGGCCTCGACCTCCTCGGCCACGGCCCGCGCCGCTCGCTCCACGTCGGCCTTGGCACCGTCGCGGAGGTCGGCAGGAAGCGGGTCGTCCACTCCGCCCTTGGCGGCCGCCTTCTGGGCCCCCGCGAAGACCAGGCCCCCGACCGAGCCCGTGGCGGCCGCCGAGGCACCCGAGACGAAGATCCCGGGCTTGCGAGAGCCCTCCGCCGTCACGGTTCCCATCCCGAGGTAGCGGCGCCCCGTTCGGGTCTGCTGGTAGGCGCGGATGCGCGCCTGCACCCGCGAGTTGCCCTGGCCCAGGCCGACGACCGTTCGCTTCAGCTCGTCTCCCTCGTCGATCGCAACGAACACGCCCTGAAGGAGGATGGCGTTCTCCGGTGCCGGAGTGGTCGCGATGGCCCGCTTGGACCGGATCCCGCGGCCGTTCAGGTCCGCGACCAGCTCGTCGGTGAAGGCCCGGGAGATCCGCTCGGCCACCCGGCGCTGCTCTTCCGTCGGCTGGACCCGCTGGGGCGCGCTGCCGAGCTTGAGGTCCCACTGGTCCACCTGGACGTCGTCGACGCCGACGGCGAAGTCGTAGACCAGGGTGATGGGAGGCTTGGCGACGGATCCGAGCGGAGCGACGTCGCGCGAGTCTACCTCCGCCGTGGCGCAGGCCAGGGATGCGGCGAGAACGAGGAGAAAGGGGAGTCGAGTCGGCTTCACGGGATACCTCCGCTGAGAGAGCCGCAGAAGCTAGCGTCGGATCCGGCTCCCGGGGAGAGCACGACTCGGGGAGTTAGGATAGGACCCGTGGCCGACCGCGCGATCCACTTCGACAACGTCCGCTTCGGGTACGGGGATGGGGACTTCATGCTCCGTATCGCGAAGCTCGAGCTCGGCCGCGGGGAGCGTGCCGCCGTGATCGGCCCGAGCGGCTCCGGCAAGACCACCCTCCTGCACCTGGCGGCCGGGATCGCCGTGCCCGAGGAGGGGGCCGTCCGCACCTGCGGTGTCGAGATCTCGGGCCTGGACGACGCTGCGCGGCGGCGCTTCCGCATCCGGCGCGTGGGCCTCGTGTTCCAGGAGTTCGAGCTCCTCGACCACCTGTCCGCTCTCGACAACGTGCTCCTGCCCTACCGCCTGACTCGCGCCCTGCGCCTGGACGACGCCGCGCGCGCTCGCGCGGAGTCCCTGCTGCAACGGACCGGCCTCGGCGGAAAGGGGTCCCGCCGAGCCGACCGGCTCTCCCAGGGCGAGCGCCAACGCGTCGCGGTATGCCGTGCGCTGGTGGTGGAGCCCGAAGTGCTGCTGGCGGACGAGCCCACCGGCAATCTCGACACGGACAACAAGGGCCGCATCCTCGATCTGCTGCTGGGCTGCGCCGACGAAGCGGGCGCGGCCCTGCTGGTGGTGACCCACGACCGCGACCTCCTGCCTCGCTTCGAGCGCAGCTTCGACGTGCGGGAGCTCTCGGGATGAGCGGCGTCGCCTACCTGGCCGCGCGCTATCTGGCGCGCCACAAGCTGGTGAGCGGCGTGCTCGTCGCGGCGCTGGCGCTCGTCGTCTTCCTGCCGGCGGGGCTGCGCGTGCTGGTTCGCCACAGCGCCGAAGCGCTCCGCGCGCGCGCCATCGCCACACCCCTCGTCGTCGGCGCCCCGGGCAGTCCCGTGGATCTGGTGCTCGCCTCCCTCTATTTCGAGTCGGGCGCGCCGCAGCCCGTGCCCTTCTCGGAGGTACAGCACATCGACGAGACCGGCCTCGCGGAGGCGGTCCCCCTCCACGTCCGCTTCCGCACCGGCGGGAAGGCCATCGTGGGCACTACGCTGGCCTACTTCCGCCAGCGGGAGCTCCGCGTGGCGAGCGGTCGCCTCCCCGCCGTGCTGGGCGAGTGCGTCGTGGGCGCCTCGGCGGCGCGAGACCTGGGAGTCCGCCCCGGCGACACGCTGGTGTCGTCGCCCGAGACGGTCTTCGACCTGGCCGGGGTCTATCCCCTCCGCATGCGGGTCACCGGGATCCTGGCTCCGGCTGGCGGACCGGACGACGCGGCGGTGTTCGTCGACGTGAAGACGGCCTGGATCATCCAGGGCCTCGTGCACGGCCACTCCGACCTGGCGGGACCCGGATCCGATGCCGGCGTGCTCGCCCGCGAGGAAGGACGCATCACCGCCAACGCCTCGGTGGTCGAGTACAACGAGATCACGCCCGAGAACCTGGACTCGTTCCACTTCCACGGTGACCCCGGCGCGTACCCGCTGACGGCGGTGCTCGCCTTCCCACCCGAAGCGCGCTCGCGCGCGCTCCTCATGGGGCGCTACGAGGGCAGCGAGGCGCGCCAGATCCTGCGCCCTGGCGGCGTGATCGACGAGCTGCTCGCGACGGTCTTCGCGGTCGAGAAGAGCGTGGTCGCCGCGATCGGACTCGTGGCGGTCGCGACGCTCGCGGTGGGGGCCCTGGTCTTCGTGCTCTCGGCGCGTCTGCGGCGCCGCGAGTTCGCGACGCTGGTGAAGATCGGAGCGCCGCGGGGCACGGTCGCGGCGCTGCTCGGGGCGGAGATCGCCCTGGTGACGGGCGCAGCGCTCCTGGTGGCGGGCGGCCTGGTCTTCGTCGCCGCCCGCTTCGCCCCCCTCCTGCTGCGGAGCGCACTGGCCTCGTGAGAGCGGTGGTTTGCATTCGCAGCGCGATGGGGGTTGGAGCGGTGGTCTTGCTCTGCGGCGCCCTGCTCGTGAGCCTCGCCTGCTCCGGCGGCGAGGCTCCGCCGCCGGACGCCGAGTCCACCGGCGGCAGGCTGCAGGTCTTCGCCGTGAACGAGCCGCTGCGCTACTTCGCCGAGCGCATCGGCGGGGACGCGGTCGAGGTGCACTTCCCCGCTCCCGCCGGGGTGGACCCCGCCCATTGGTCGCCGGACCCCGACACGGTGGCCTCCTATCAGGGTGCCGACCTGATCCTCCTGAACGGCGCCGGGTACGCGGGCTGGGTGACCCGGGCGACGCTGCCGCGAAGCGCACTGGTCGACACCACCGGCGCCGTGCGGGACCGGCTCCTGGCTCGCTCCGACGGCGTGACCCATCAGCACGGGCCCTCCGGCGAGCACACCCACGGCGCGAAGGCCTTCACGACCTGGCTCGACCCCACGCTCGCGAGTGCCCAGGCCGCGGCCGTGGCCGACGCGTTCGCCTCGCGCCGGCCGGAGCTGGCGGATCGCTTCGCGCGCGATCGCGCCGCGCTGGAAGCGGATCTCCTCGACCTCGACGCGCGCTTCGCAGAGGCGGCGACCGCACTCGACGGCGCGCCGCTGATCTTCTCCCACCCGGTGTACGACTACCTGGTCCGCCGCTACGACCTGGACGCGCGATCGCTCCACTGGGAGCCGGACCAGCCTCCCGCTGCCCGCGAGTGGCGCCGGCTGGAGACGATCGTCCGCCGGCATCCGGCGCGTCTCCTCGTCTGGGAGGCCGAGCCACTCGCCGACACCGTTCGGCGCGCCGCAGAGCTCGGCCTCGAGAGCGTGGTCTTCGCCCCGTGCGGGAACCGCTGCGAAGGGGACTGGCTCGACGCGATGCGCTCGAACGCCGAGCGCCTCGCCGCCGCCGCTCCCTCGGAGCCCTAGGGGGCGGGGCAGCCGTTTTCCTCGCGGAGCATGCAGAAGCGGTAGCGCGCCCTCTTGGCCCAGACGTCCATGGCCGCGCGCACGTCCGCCCAGCTGTCCATGCCCTTGATCGACTTCCCGCCCACGCGACGATCCACGGCGGCGCCGAGAAGCTCACCCGTCCAGGAGTCGGTCGCACGCGCCTCCATGGCGGCCTCTCCCACGAAGGACGGCTTGCCCGTGAACACGCCTTGCGCCTCGGCGATCAGCCGCACCTGGGGGACCACGGTCGAGACCGTGTCCAGCGTGACCTTGCGGCCGCCCAGCCGGGTGAAGACGCCGGTGAGGCGCAAGGCGCCGGGAGTGGGATGGTCGACGATCGTGTAGTCCTTGCCCAGCTCCTCGCGGAGCCGGAGGTGCGCGTAGTCCGCGAGGGCCTGCCGGGCCTCCGGACTGAGGTTGGCCTTCACGTCCGAGGCGCGCCAGAACGAGACGGGGTCGATGATGATCTTGTCGTACGCCTTCCAGTCCGCCTCGGGATTGATGAACTCGAGCTGCGATCCGCCCGGGACGCCCTTCTCGAGCTGCGAGTAGTCGTCGAGGAAGCCCTGTTGCGGCGCCGACGCCTGGCGCGTCGAGGCGCACCCGACCGCCAGCACGACCAGCAGGGCCATCATCGATCCGAACGCAGCGCGAGCCAGCATCTCGATCCTCCCGTGCCCCTGCGTTTACCTCGGCGGGGACGACGCCGCAAGGCGATCGGCGACCCGCTCAGAGCCGCTCCTCCTCGAGCACCTCCAGATCCACGAGCTTCCAGGCGCCGTCGACGGGCGCCACGCGCAGGCGAGCCCGGTAGCGGTTGCGGCGTTCGTGGACGTGGCCCCAGTGCCCCACGGAGCCGGCGACCTGCCACGTGGTCGCGGCGTCGAACGCCCCGCCCGGCGCGCGCTCGGCCTCGAGGGAGTCCAGCTCGACGGTCTTCACGCGAGCGCGGGCGCCTCCCTGGCTCTGGAGCTCGAGGCCCCGCCGCGTCTCCAGGTAGATGCGCTCCAGGAGATCCCCTTCGGCGCTCCTCGCCAGGACATCGTAGATCTTCTCCTCGTCGCGGAAGTCGAAGGCCCGGTAGACGTTGTGGAGGAGGCCGCCCACGATCTCGGCGGCGCGCTCCTCGCTGAGCCGGGCACCGTGACCCCAGCCGAAGCCGCCCGCCGCGAGGACCAGGGCGGCTCCCGCGGCGACGAACGCGCCTCCCGAGCGAACGCGCAGGGCTCGCGCGCCGAGCCCGAGCGCCGCCAGGAGCAGGAGCCAGCGCCCCCACGAGGCCAGGGCGCGACGCAGGGGGCCCGGCGGCGCCTGCAACACCGCCAGGGTCGGCAGCTCCGGGTCCGTGAGGAAGTTCTGCCACACCAGCAGGCGGGAGTCGGGCTCCAGATAGATGGGAAGCGGTCCGGCCTGGTCGACACTCGCCGCGGGAATGCGCGGCGCACGCTCGGACCACAGATCCCAGTCGAGCGTGACCCGCTGGGGGAGTCCCTCGGTGGGAAACACCCAGATCGCTCCCAGCACCGCGGCGTGCACGTCGAGCGGCTCCGGCGGGTCGATCACGCGGCTGGTGCGCAGGGTCCGCTCCAGGAAGTTGATGCGGACCAGGTCTCCCTGCACCGGCACGCCGTCGATCTCGACCGGGAAGTGCTCGCTCAGGAAGCCGGCGGCGCGGCGCTTCAGGTCGGCCTGCGCGTCCGGCGCGATCACCGCCTCTCCCGCCAGGCCCAGGTCGACCCACTGCTGAAGATCGAGAGCCCGCACGATGATCTCCTTGCGCACCTCGTAGGGATCGACGTAGAGAAAGCCGCTCATCGGAGCGAAGTACTGGCGTCGCAGGGCGCGCGTCTCGAAACGGGTGTAGAAGGGATCATCCCAGTCGAGCACCAGGGTCTGTGCCGGCGTGAGGTAGCGGAAGTCGTTCACCGCCACGGCGCCGTGGTAGGCCACGAACCCGATGCTGGCGGGCTTCCCGCTGCGGTTGCCGAGCAGCGCGATCCGCTCCGGACGGCCCTCGAACGGGTACTCGAGGCGCGCGAAGACGACGACCTCGGGCTCACCCTCCTCGGGAGGCGGCAGCGGCTCTCCCGTGATGGCGTCGCGCACCACCCGCTGGCGGGGCTGCATCGCGACCACGCGCCCGGGGAGGGCGGCGCCGTCAGCGGTCACCACCAGATCATGGGCGAAGAAGCGCGCCAGACGTTCGCGCAGGGGAGCCGGCTCCTCTCCCATCTCGCGCAGGAGCGCTTCGGGGAGGAGATTCGCGAAGGCGGGCAGGTCGCCAAGCCCGATCTCCAGCTCCACGCGCACCGCGCCCTCGTCGACGAAGTACTCGGCGATCGTGGTGGCGAGCATCGCCTGGGTGCGCACGATCGCGTCGGCGCCGGCCGGGGGGGCGGAGGCGACGAGGGCGAGGAGAGAGAGGAGGGCGCGGAGGCGACGCAAGGCGCCGCGAGGCTAGCGCCTCAGAAGCTGCGGGGGAGCCCCAGGCCGCGCCCGGCGATGATGTTCTTCTGGATCTCCGAGGCCCCGCCGCCGATGGTGTCCACCACGGTGTAGCGGTAGCTGCGCTCGAAACGCCCGCCGACGGCCGCGCCCTCCTGCCCGGGCCTGAGCTGTGCCTCGGACCCGAGGATGTCGAGGGCCGCGTCGGCCACGCGCTGGCCGGCCTCGTTCATGAAGAGCTTGTACTGGGACGACTGCACCGTCGGGATGCCGCCCTCGAGCGCCTCCGCGATCACCCGGCGCTGGAGCATGCGCGATACCTCCAGGTCGGTCCGCAGGCGGGCGACGATGCCACGCACGCCCGGGTCGTCGCGCAGGGGCCTGCCGTCCCGCATTGCGCCGCGCACGTGCTCCACGAGCGCCTGCACCTTCATCTCCAGGGGGCCCACGGGCATCATCGCGAAGCGCTCCAGGTCCAGGGCCTCGCAGATGTAGGTCCAGCCGCGGTTCACCTCGCCCACGACATGGTCGTCGGGCACGAAGACGTCGTCGAAGAAGACCTCGTTGGTGCGCTCGTCGCCGATGGTCCAGGTGGGATGGATGGTGAGGCCCGGGTGATCCATCGGGATGAGGACCAGGCTGATGCCCTTGTGCTTGGGTGCGTCGGGGTCCGTGCGCACGCCGACCCAGTACCAATCCGCGAAGTGGGCCGACGTGGTCCACACCTTCTGGCCGTTCAGCACCCAGCCCCCGCGCGCCTCGTCCCGCTCGGCGCGGAGCTGCATGTTGGCGGCGTCGGACCCGGCCTGGGGCTCGGAGTAGCCGATCGCGAACTCGATCTCGCCGCGGATGATCCTGGGCAGGAACTCGCGCTTCAGCCGCTCGTTGCCGTTGCGGATGATCGTCTTGCCGACGATGCCCACGCCCTTCCCGGGCTGCGGGGCGCCGTAGCGCGCCAGCGCCTCGGTCAGGATGAAGTCGTAGATGCCCGAGAGCTCCTTCCCGCCGTACTCCTTCGGCCAGCTCATCCCGAGCCAGCCGCGCTCGGCCAGCTTCTTCATGAAGGCGCGCTTCGGGGGGGTCTCGACGGTCTGCGAGAGCTGCTCCGGGTTGGGGTCCATCACGTCGGGCGAGCGCTCGGACTCGAGGAAGGCGACCACCTCCGCCTCGAAGGCCCGCTCGTCGGGGAGGAGATCGAAGTCCACTACTTCGCCTGCCGCGCGGCGCGCGCCGAGCGCAGCTCGCCGCTGGTCTTCTCCTCGTTGCGCATGGCCTCCTCCATGGAGGCGTCGGCACCGAAGGTCAGGACCTCCTTGGCGGCGGCCAGGACCAGCGGATCCTTGTCCGCGATCTGGGTCGCGGTCTCGCGGGCGACGTCCATGAGCTCTCCGACCGGCACCACCCGATTGACGAGGCCCATCTCCAGCGCCTCCTCGGAGCGGATCACCCGGGCCGTCAGCACCAGGTCGAGGGCGCGGCCGCGCCCCACCAGCCTGGGAAGCAGATGGGTGCTGCCCAGGCCGGGGAGGATCCCGAGGCTGGTGAAGGTGACGCCCATCTTCACCCCCGCCGCCGCGATGCGCAGGTCGCAGGGCAGGATCATGGTGATGCCGACCCCGATGGCGGCCCCGTTCACCGCCGCGATCACGGGCTTGGGATAGGTCAGGAGCTCCAGCGGCATCTTCTTGAGGAACGCCTCCTCGCCCAGCCTGGGGCCGCTGGCGGCATTGGCGCCCGCCTGGTGTGCCTTCAGGTGCTCCAGGTCGACTCCGGCGCAGAACCCGCGCCCCGCCCCGGTGAGGATCACGGCGCGGACCTCGTCGGAGTCACGGATCGCCTGCAGCGCCGCGTAGACCTCGTCGCCCATCTCGGTGGTGTAGGCGTTGAGCTTGTCGGGCCGATTCAGGGTGATCGTCGCCACCCCTTCGTCCAGGTCGTAGAGGATGTTCTCGTACATCAGGACCCCGTGTAGGGCGCCCACCTGGGCTTGCGGCGCTCGACGAATGCCCTGGAGCCCTCCTCGAGATCGGGGTGCGCCGTGTGCTCGAAGATCATCTTCAGCGTGCGTTCGAGCCCCTCGTGGAGACCCACATCGAGGCTCTCCCAGATGGCCTGCTTGCTGCGCGCCAGCGCGGTCGGCGAGTGCTCGGCGATCTTCGCCGCCAGATCCCGCGCCCGGGGCATCAGCTCGGCGGGAGCGACCACCTCGCCGACCAGCCCGATGCGCAGCGCCTCCTCGGCCGACATCCGCTCGGAGCCGCCCAGGAAGGCCATGCGCAGCACCGCCTCGAGCGGGATGCGGCGCGCCAGCCCCACCGGCTCGAGCCCCGCGATGAGCCCCACCTTCACGTGGGTGTCGAAGAAGGTGGCCGTGTCGGCCGCCACGATCAGGTCGCTGTCGGCGATGAAGTGGAGGCCACCGCCCACCACCATCCCGTTCACGGCGGTGATGACGGGCTTCCAGCAGCCGTTGTGGATGGCGGTGAGCGAGTTGTAGAAGGGCTTCCCCGTCTCCTCCTCGATCTGACGCGACTGCTCCCGCGCCGCGCCGGTCGCCACGTCTTCCACGTCCATCCCGGTGCAGAAGGCCTTGTCGCCCGCGCCGGTGACGATCGCGCAGACGACCTCGGGATCGCTCTTGACCGCCTCCCAGGCCGCGCGCAGCTCCACCGCCATGCCCACGTTGAAGGCGTTGCGCTTCTCGGGACGGTTCAGGGTGATCGTCGCCACTCCGTCGGTCACGTCGTAGAGGAGGGTCTCGAAGTCCACGGCGCCGCTCCTTCGCTCAGTCGCGCGCCAGGATGGCGATGCCGCAGGCGGTCGGGTGCCCGCCGATGTTGTGGCTGAGCGCGACGCTCGCGTCCTTCACCTGGCGGTCCGCGGCACGCCCCTGGAGCTGCAGGGTGTTCTCGTAGATCATGCGCACCCCGGTCGCCCCCGTCGGGTGCCCGAAGGTCTTGAGGCCGCCGTCGGTGTTGACCGGGAGACGCCCGCCCAGCTCGAAGTCGCCGTCGGCGATGTGCTCCTTGGCGCTGCCCTTCTCGCAGAAGCCGAGGTCCTCGTAGGTCAGGAGCTCGGTCAACGAGAAGCAGTCGTGGACCTGGGCCACGTCGACGTCGCTCGGCTCCATGCCCGACATGGTCCAGGCGTCCCGAGCGGCCTCGACCGTGGGCTTCCAGGCCAGGAAGTCCATGTGGGGGTCCTTCTGCGGGTTGGGCCCGGCGAAGACGGTCACCCCCTTCACGAGCACCGGGTCCTCGCGGAAGCTCCTCGCCAGATCGGCGCGCGTGATGATCGCCGCGGCAGCGCCGTCGGTCTGGGCGCAGGCGTCGTAGAGCCCGAAGGGCCAGGAGATGATGCGGGCGCGATGGTAGTCCTCGGCGGTGATCTCCCGCTTGAGGAAGGACTTGGGAGCGAGGGTGCCGTTGTGGTGGTTCTTGATGGCGATCCGGGCCAGGTCGTCGCGCGAGGCTCCGTACCTGTCGAAGTAGCGCGAGGCGCAGATCGAGAACCAGCTGGCAGGGGTCTGCGGAAGGTCGCGCACCTGGTTCATCATCACGCTGGGGCCGGAGACACCGCGATCCTTGGGCTTGTCGTAGCCCACCACGAGCACCGTGTCGTAGAGGCCCGAGGCGATCGACATCACGCCGCAGCGGAAGGCGTCGGTGCCGGTCGCGCAGTAGTTGGACACGCTCGTCACCGGCTTCCACAGCTTGAGCGCATCGCTGCACTCGTGAGGACCCTTCTGCGAGTAGACCGAGCCGGTGAAGACCGCGTCGATCTGCTCCTGGGGCTTCTCGATCCCCGCGTCCTCGTACGCCTCGTAGGCCGCATCGACGATCATGTCCGACGGCGACTGGTCCCAGTTCTCGCCGAACTTGCAGCAGCCCACGCCGACGATCGCCACCTTGTCGCGGATCGCATCCAGTGCCACCGCTACGCCTCCTCTCCGGCCTCGGGGACCGGCGTCGCCTTCCAGTAGTAGTTGGGCCGCCCGCCACTCTGGTGGATGCGACGGAACTCGAACTCCACGGGCATGTCGAGTGCCACGTCGTCCTGCTCGCAGTTCACCATCTGCAGGTGCACGCGGGCGCCCTCGATGTCGCAGACGGTCACCACCGTCGGCGGGTCGGGATTCGGGAAGAAATGGTCGAACGTGTAGGTGAGGACCCGGCCCACCTTGTCCGAGAGCCGCAGCCGGCCGAAATCGTCGCGCGCGAAGCAGGTCTCGCACACGCGCTGGTGCGGGAACTGGACCGCGCCGCACGCGTTGCAGACCTGGGCCGCGAAGGAGACGTCGTCGTCCCGCTCGCGGAAGTGGATCGTGGCGGAGAGACCCTGATCCCGGGGCGGCTCGTACTCGGCCACGGTCAGGTTGCGGGCCTTGAGATAGCGGTCGTAGCTCTTGACGCCCCGGCGCCGCGCCAGGTGCCACGAGACGCCGCGCCGCGGGGCGAGCTTCTCGACGTGCTCGGTGGTGGTGAAGGAGAGCGCCTCGGCTCCGTCGCCCACCGCGATGACCATGAGTCGCTCTCCGGGCCCGGCCTCCTCGAGGGCGTGAGCGAGCTGCAGGAGGGCGAAGGGCGTGCCGGCGTTGCCGAGCCGACCGAAGAGGGGGTCCTGCACTCGGGTCGGGTCCAGCCGCAGTGCCCGTACGGCGCCGCCGTGGCTGCGCTGGTCCGGAGCGTACAGGGCCACGCGCGCGTAGTCGCCGGCCGAGGTCCCGGCCTGCTCGAAGAGCCCCGCGCCGGCTTCGCACACCAGGGGCGTGTAGCTCTCCTGGACCACGAAGCGGTCCTCCCAGGTGTGCACGAAGCGATCGGACGCCGTGCGCCAGACGTCCACCATCTCCTCCGCGACGGCGAAGCCCGCATCGAGCGTCGCGATGGGGTCCGCCTCGCCCACCAGGAAGGCCACCGCGGCGTCGCCGAAGTTCATCTCCAGGGCGCTTCCCGGCGCGCCCGTGCGGCAGTCGCTGGCGACGACGAGCACCCGGCGCGAGGAGCCGGCGGCCACCGCATCGGCGGCCGCCCGCAGTGCTCCGGTCCCGGCGCGCAGCGATCCGGCGAAGTCCGCCGTGCGCACGCCCCGGGGCAGATCGAGCGCGCGCGCCAGCAACGCGGCGGCCTGCTTCTCGCCGAAGGGGCAGGTGGTCGACGCGAACATCACCGCGTCGATCGCCTCCCGCTCGAGGTCGCGCAGGCAGTTGACCGCCGCGGAGACGGCCATGGTGACCGCGTCCTCGTCGTTCCAGGCCACGGCGCGCTCCGGGCCGCCGTCCTTGGCCGGTCGCCCGCCGATGGTGGCGAAGGCCAGTCGGGTGGGCGGAACGTACGCGCCGTAGGAGAGGATGCCGACGCCCATGGAGGCTCCCTACTTCCCCTCGGCGGGCTTCACGCCGTCGTAGAAGGGGTAGGGGTTCTTCATCAGGCCCACGTTCTCGAGGTTCTTGCCGAACACCTTCTTGAAGTTCTCGACGATGCCGTCGACGCTGAGCCCGCCCGGCAGGTACATCGCCGTTGCGTACTTGGGCTGGGAGACGATCTGCACCCGGTCCGCCCCCGAGCCGAAGATCTGACCGGTCACCCAGTCCGCCTCGTCGCTGCACAGGAAGGCCACGAAGGCCCCGTTCTGGTTGGGATCGATGAAGGGCAGCTCCACCACCTTGCCGCCCACCTTCGCGCTGGCGCTCATGCGCGTGGTGCCGCTCGGGCTGATGGCGTTCACGCGGATCCCGTGGCGGGCCAGCTCGACGGCCCAGGTGTAGGTCATCGAGGCGATCGCGCCCTTGGAGCCGGCGTAGTTCGTCTGGCCGAAGTTCCCGTAGTGGGCGGCGGAGACCGTGTTGACGATGGAGCCGCCCGTGCCCTGCTCGCGCATCCGCAGCGCGGCTTCCTGGGAGCAGCGGAAGGTGCCGTACATGTGCACCTGCACGACCGCGTCGAACTCCTCGTCGCTCATCTTGAGGAAGGAGCGGTCCTTCACGTTCCCGGCGTTGTTCACCAGGGCGTGGATGGCGCCGAACGAGTCCACGCACTTCTGCACCAGCGCCCGGGCGCCGTCGCGGGTGGCGATGTTGCTGGTGTCGACGACGGCCTTGCCGCCCTTCTCGCCGATCTCGTCGACGACCTTCTGGGCCTCGTCGCCGTCCAGGTCGTTCACCACGACCGACGCGCCCTGCTCGGCCAGGTGGAGGCAGTGGCCGCGTCCGATCCCGCGCCCGCCTCCCGTCACCACGGCCGCGCGGCCGTCCAGAATCCCCATGGGGTGGTCCTCCCGAATTACGAGACGGACGGTATCGAAATTGAAAAGAAGCGTCAAAGCGCCCGAGCCGGTTGCCCCGCCACGGGCAGGCGGCTAAACCCGCCGGGACCGAAATCCACTGGAGGGATTCCCCCGATGAAGCGTTCGATTCTCGGCTGTTTCCTGGCCATCCTGCTCATCGCGCCGGCGGCCGCGGCCTCCCCGGTGCTCAAGCGGATCGTCGACAGCGACACCCTGCGCATCGGTGTGAGCGGCACCCAGCCGCCCCTGAACTTCAAGACCAAGAATGGCGATCTGGCCGGCCTGGAGATCGACCTGGCCAAGGGCCTCGCCCAGACGATGGGCGTGAAGCCCGTCTTCGTGCAGAAGCCGTTCGGGCAGCTCCTCGCCGCCCTGGAGGCCGGCGAGGTGGACCTGGTCATGTCGGGGATGTCCATCACTCCCGAGCGCAACCTCAAGGTCCCCTTCGTCGGACCGTACTTCCTGTCCGGCAAGTCGATCCTGACGAAGTCGTCGGTGCTCGCCCAGGCGGAGGACGCCGACGATCTGGACGACCTCAACCTGAAGATCGCGGCGCTCTCGGGCTCGACGAGCGAGCGCTTCGTCGAAGCGGTGCTCCCGAGCGCGGAGCTGGCGCCGGCCGAGAACTACGAGCAGGCGGTGCAGGCGCTGATCGACGAGAAGGTGCAGGCGGTGGTCGCGGACTTCGAGGCCTGCGCCCTGGCGGTGCTGCTCAATCCCAAGGCCAACCTGATGACCCTGCAGAAGCCGCTGACCGTCGAGCCCATCGGCATCGCCGTGGCCCCCGGTGACGCGCTGCTGGTGAACTTCCTCGAGAACACCCTGGGTGGTCTCGAGGCGTCCGGCCTGCTCGAGGCCCTGCGCATGCGCTGGCTCGAGAACGGCGACTGGATCGAGCTCCTGCCCTAGGGCGTCGGACGGGAACCGGATCGAGCTCTGCCCTAGGCGTCGAACGAGTCGGCGACCGCGGAGGCGTAGGCCTCCGCGCTGCCGAAGCCGTTCTCGAGGACGTAGGCCCGCTTCAGGTAGTAGTGGGCGGGGACCTCCCAGGTGTATCCCATTCCGCCGTGCACCTGGATGCAGGCGCGCGCGTTCTTGATGGCACCCTCGCAGGCACAGATGCGCGCGGCCGCCACGGCCCGATCCACGTCGCCCACCTCCGGGTGGTCGAGGGTGGCGCCCGCCGCATAGGCCGCCGCCCGCGCCGCCTCCTGGCGCACGAACATGTCGGCCATGATGTGCTTCAGCGCCTGGAACGATCCGATGGGGCGATCGAACTGCTCGCGCTCCCGGGCGTACGCGACGGCCAGCTCGACGGTGGACTCGCAGACCCCGAGGGCGAAGGCGGCGCCCAGGGCGGCGCCCACCCGGCGCAGGGCGAACGCCTCGTCCGCGTCCGCAATCCGCTCGCCTTCGGGAAACGACTCGACGTGGTGTACCGGGGTCAGCGGATCCAGGGGCACGGCCACCGGCTTGCCGACCACCGCGGACGGGTCGACGCGGAAGACACCCTCGGGTCTCAGCACGAGGAGCGCGTCCAGGCTCCCGAGGTGCTCGACCAGCGTGGGCGCCCCATCGGGGTCGATCTGGTCGAGCCCTCCCACCACTGCGTCGCCCGTCGCGGCCCCGTCCACCAGCCCGGCCGCCAGATGGCTCCAGATCAGCGGACCGGGCACGAGGTGCCGCCCGAGCTCGGCGAAGACCAGGACCGCATCGGCGTGGCCCAGACCCACGCCTCCCTCGCTCTCGGGCAGGCGCAGGCCGAAGACGCCCATCTCGGCCAGCTCGCCCCACAGCTCGCGCTCGAAGCCCGCACCCTCGAAGTCCTTCAGCGAGTCGACGGGAATGCGCCCCTCGCAGAACGAGCGGATTCCGTCGCGCAGGGCCTCCTGATCCTCGGAGAGCCGGAAATCCATCAGCGCGGCTCCTTGGGCAGACCGAGGATTCGCTCGGAGATGATGTTGCGCTGGATCTGGGAGGTGCCCGCGGCGATGGTCAGCGACAGGGACTGGAGGGTGCGGTGCAGGATCTTGCCGGACGGCAGGCCCGCCACGTCCTCGCGGGCGAGCCCGGCGCGACCGAGGATGCGCTGCCCCACCTCGCAGACCCGCTGGTAGAGCTCCGTGTAGAAGAGCTTCACCGCCGAGGCGCCGACACCCGGGACGCCCGTGTCGATCGCTTCGCACACCGAGAGCTTCACCATGGCCCAGAGGGCGTCCAGCTCGGCGGAGAGGTGGCCGACCTCCTGGCGCAGGGCGCGATCCTCCCAGGCGTTCGCGTCGTGGCGGGTGATCGTGCGCGCCAACTCCACCAGCTCGCGCACGAACTGCTGCAGGTGGATCATGTCGCTGGCGAAAGCGGTGCCGCGCTCGAAGCGCAGCGTCACGTTGGTGACCCGCCACCCGTCGTTCTCCTCGCCGACGCGATTCTCGACGGGGATGCGCACGTCCTCGAAGAAGACCTCGCTGAAGTCGCTCTCCCCCATGATCGTGTCGAGGGGGCGGACCTCCATGCCGGGAAGGCCCATCGGACAGATCAGCCAGGTGATGCCCCGGTGCTTGCGCACCTCGGGATCGGTCCGTACGAGAAGCTCGCAGTAGTCGGCCACCTGTGCGAACGAGGTCCAGATCTTGTGGCCGCTCACGACGTACTCGTCGCCGTCGCGGACGGCCCGGCACTGGAGCGACGCCAGGTCCGAGCCCGCCCCGGGCTCGGAGAAGCCCTGGCACCAGACCTCCTCCCCGCGCAGGATGCGCGAGACGTGGCGCTCCTTCTGCTCCGGCGTGCCTTCGGCGATGAGCGTCGGTCCGCCGTGCAGCATGCCCACGAAGTTGACGCCCACGTAGGGCGCGTTGGCCCGGGCGATCTCTTCGTAGTAGATCAGCTGTTCGGCCAGGGAGGCATCGCGGCCCCCGTACTCGGCGGGCCAGTTGATCCCGGCATAGCCCGCCTCGTAGAGCTTCTTCTGCCACCCGGTGTCGTAGGCGCGGCGCGCGTCCCAGTCGTCCTGGGCAGGCGGCTCGCCGTGGGCCGGCACCTGCTCGGCGAGCCAGGCGCGCAGCTCGCCGCGGAACTTCTTCTCGGCATCGGAGTAGCGCAGATCCATAATTTCGAGCCGGACCGTATCGAAACTCGCAGGACCCGTCAAAGGCGGCAACAGCCGACGGCCAGGGCCGGGAGCTGGGCCCCGCTGGCGGCGGGGAGCTGGGCCCGGCTGGCGGCCGGGAGCTGGGCCCCGCTGGCGGCCGGGGCCCGGCGCTGACACCATCCGCCGCCGTGCGCTTCTCCATCCAGCTTCCCACCGACAAGGTGGACCGTCCGGCCGAGTTCGGCACCGCAGCCGCGATCGGCGAGCTGGCGCGCGCCGCCGAAGAGGCCGGCTTCGACGCGGCCT
>JANQFA010000158.1 GCA_028278065.1 Myxococcota bacterium | reverse complement strand
CCAGGCGAGACCCGCCACCGAGAGCAGCACCACATGGGTCGTGAAGACGTAGGGCGTCGCGCCGAGGCCCTGGCGTCGGCGCGAAGCGGCGCTGGCCACCAGCACCAGCCCCTGGCAGGCGAGCACCCCCGCCAGCGCGCCGGCGAGCACCGCGGGCGCGTGCCGCCGGTTGGCGAAGTCCTCGCGCCAGACCGCGCCGTCCTCGCTGCGGATCTCGACGTCGTCGACCCAGGCGTGGTCGGCGGCGCCCGAGCGGAAGCCGATGCGACCGTCCGCCCTCGGCTCGGCCGCACACGAGCCGACCTCCCGGCCGTCCAGGGTCACCGCCCAGCGCTCGTCGCGCCGCGCCAGCGCCAGACGGTGCCAGGCTTCGCCGAGGAGCGACACGTCGAGCGGCTCGCGCCGGACGAAGCGCCCCGCCCCGTCTCCGTGCAGACAGGCTGCGGGGAAGGCGGGATCGCTCGAGACCCGCACCCCGGTGAAGGCCGCATCCGTGCGGTCGACCAGCATCACCAGGTACCCGGGGCCGCGCAGGCGCAGGCGCGCAGAGAGCGACACCGGCGACACCGGCTCGCGACGCTGCACCTCGTGGTAGCCGTGCCAGGCACCGAGGTCGAGGCGATCCCGGTGCATGGCCGTGCGCGTGGTGAGGAACGCGACGGCGCCGAGGATCCCGTACTCGAGGCCGACCTTGCTGCTCTCCCAGCGGCCGTTGTCGTGCAGGGTGTTCGCGCGCTGGAGCCAGACCCGCTGCAGGAGCAGCGCCGTCGCCAGGACGAGCAGCGCGTGCACGATGAGGAGCACGACCCGTGCGCCCGCGCTCTGCGACTCGCTCCCCCCTTGCATCCGAACTCCCCGGGCTGCGCCCGCGCGGCGCGCCAGGATACCCGATCGCCCCACGGGTGGTAGAGTCTGCCCGGCCCTCCCCGGACCGCGCATGCTCTTCCACACCAGCGCCTACTTCTGGCTCTTCGCGATCACCTTCGTCTTGCACTGGGGCGTGCTGCGAAGCCAGCGCCAGCGGACGGTGCTGCTGCTCGTCTCGAGCCTGGTGTTCTACGCGCACTGGAACCCGCTCCTCGTGCTGCTCGTGGTGGCGACGGCCGTCTACGACTACGTCCTGGGGAAGCGGATCGAGGAGGCGGAGGGCTCTCGCCGCCGCGCCCTGCTGGTGGCCGCCATCGCCGTCCCGCTCGGGCTGCTCGCGTTCTTCAAGTACACGAACTTCCTGATCGGAACGAGCTGGCCCCTGGCTCGCGCCCTGGGCGCCGAGGGCGGCCCGCCGATCCTCGACATCGTGCTTCCGCTGGGCATCTCGTTCTACACGTTCGAGACCATCGCCTACGTCACCGACGTCTACCGGAGGCGCATCCCCGCGGAGCGGAATCCGCTCGACTACGCGCTCTTCCTGCTCTTCTTCCCGCACCTGATCGCCGGCCCGATCATCCGACCCGGACGCTTCTTCCCGCAGATCCGCAGCACGCACCGCCTCTCCTGGAGCCGCATCGAGACGGGCGCGCGCCTCTTCCTGCTCGGCCTCTTCAAGAAGGCGGTGATCGCCGACCAGCTGGCCCAGATCGTCGACCCGGTGTTCGCGGCACCCGAGGCCTACGGGAGCAGCGCCGTGTGGGCGGCGGCGCTCTGCTACGCGGTGCAGATCTACTGCGACTTCTCCGGCTACTCGGACATGGCCATCGGGAGTGCGTTCGCGCTGGGTCTGAAGCTCCCGGTCAACTTCCGCATGCCGTACTTCGCCTCGAGCCCCGCCGACTTCTGGCGCCGCTGGCACATCTCGCTCTCGACCTGGCTGCGCGACTACCTCTACATCCCGCTCGGCGGAAACCGGAGGGGCCGCGCCGCGACCTACCGCAACCTGATGATCACGATGCTCCTGGGAGGGCTGTGGCACGGCGCCGCCTGGACCTTCGTGGCCTGGGGGGCCTGGCACGGACTCCTGCTCGCGGTCCACCGGGCGATCCCGTGGCCCGCCTGGACGGGTGCGCGCGTCCTGCACCCGCTCAAGGTGGCCGCCACCTTCCTGCTGGTGACCATCGGCTGGGTGCCCTTCCGTGCGCAGAGCTTCGAGGATGCGGCGACCCTGCTCGAGCGCATGTTCGTGCCGACCGTGGGCCTGGTCCTCGAGCCCCCGGTGGCTGCGCTCGTGGCCGCGATCCTGGCCCTGGTGCTCGCCGCCCACCTTCTCGCCACCTTCGTCGATCTGCCGCGCCTGGCGCGCCGGCTGCCCGCCCCGCTGATGGGCGGCGCCCTGGCCGCCGGGCTCCTGCTCGCCCAGCTCCTCACGCCCGACGCCGGGGGAGCCTTCATCTACTTCCAGTTCTAGGAGGATCCGCTTGCCCCTGCGTCCCCGTCCCGACCCCGCCCGTGCCGTGCGCATCCTCGTCTGGGGGGCGGCGCTCATCCTGCTGGGACAGCTGGCCGTGGGCTTCGCGCTGGATCGCGCGCCCATGTGGGTCCGCTTCCCACAGGGCGAGAAGGCCGTGAGCGCCGCCGCGAGGCAGGGCGAACGCCCGTTCGTGGCGATCTTCGGCAGCTCGCGCTTCCGGAACCTCGACGTGCCTGCGATGGCGACCGCGCTCGACGAGGACCTGGGGGGCACGGCTCCCGTGCTGGTGCAGGCTGCGGTCATGGCGGGCGACCCGGTCGCCGCGCGCTTCCTCTTCGACGGCATGCGCGAGCGCGGCGCGCGACCGGCGCTGGTGGTCCTCGAGCTCAGCCCCGAGACCCTGTCCGCCCCGGCGCACTGGATCGGCGATCACGTCACGCGCTTCTTCACGGCGGGCGACGTGGTGGAGCACCTGGGCGAGATCCGCGCGCGCGGCCAGCTCGAGGCCACCCTGGCGAAGCGCATCAACACGACCTCGTTCTACCGCTTCGAGCTGCTGCGCTGGATCACCGAGGAGCGCCCGCCCTACCTCCGGGTCCCGCCCGCGCCCGAGGCTCGGCCCGCGGCGGGGAGAACGGTGCCCTCCCTCCGCCTCGTCTCCAGCGGCGCGGCGATGGACGCGAAGACGAGCTCCGGGCTGCGCCGGGTGCGCAAGTGGCTTGCGGACTACGAGATCGGCGGGGTCGCGAGCGAGGCCCTCGAGGCGCTGATCCAGCGCTGCGCGAGCGAGGACATCCCGCTCGTGCTGGTGGGCGTGCCCGTCGGGAGCTGGCAGCGCGAGCTCTACGAGGGCGCGGTGGAGGAGCGCTTCCAGGCCTTCCTGGGCCCGCTCCTGGAGAGGAGCGGCGTCGCCTTCGTCGATCACCGCGCCCGGGTGCCGGACGATCTCTTCGAGGACAACCACCACCTGTCGCCGGAGGGCGGTCGCTACTACGGCGAGATCCTGGCCCGCGAGGTGATCGCTCCGCGTGACGTCGGCGCAGGGAGGGAGGTCGTGCTCGCGCGCCGTCCATGACGTGAGAGCTAGCGCCGGCCGCTGAGCCCCAGGGCCTGCTTCGCGACGACGCCGCGCATGATCTCGGAGGTGCCTCCGCCGATCGTCTCCCAGATGCTCTGGCGCCAGAGGGTGTTGAGCCCGCAGTCGTCGGCCAGGGCGGCGGGGCCCGCGATCTCCAGGGCGGCGCGCGCGACATTCTGGCACACGACCGTGTGCACCACCTTGTTGGCGGCGGCCTCGACGATGCCGGGCCGCCCCTTGCGCAGGGCGTCGAGCACGATCAGGCCCTGCACCTCGGCCTCCTCCACCTGCACCGCCAGATCTCCCAGCGTGCTGCGGACCGCCGGGTCCGCGCCGCGCCCGTTCTCGCGCACCCAGTCGACCAGGTCCTCGAGATCGCGGCGCACCCGCTTGGGCGGGAACTGGATGTGACGCTCGTCGGCCAGCGCCTCGGCCATGATCTTCCAGGCCCCGTCCTCGGGTCCCACGCGCGCGTCGACCGGGACCTCCGCCCCGTCCAGGTGGATCTCGTTCAGCTGGTCGCCGTCGAGGGTGGGCAGCGGCCCCACGGTCACGCCGGGCGCATCGAGAGGCACGACGAAGAGCGAGAGGCCGGCCCCGCGGCTCTCCTGGGTGCCGGTGCGCGCCAGCAGCCAGAGGAGGTCCATGTCCTGGGCGTACGACTGCCAGCACTTCTCGCCCGTGATGCGATACACGTCGCCGTGGCGCTCGGCCCGGCAGCGGGCGCTGGCCAGGTCCGACCCCGCCTCCGGCTCCGAGTAGCCGAGCGAGAAGTGGAGCTCTCCGCTCCGGATCGGTCCCAGCCAGCGGCGCTTCTGGTCCTCGCTGCCGTAGCGAACCAGGGTCTTGGCCACGATCCCCGAGGCCAGGGGATTGCGCGCCGCGCGCGCGTAGCCGACCTCGTCCCACAGGATGTACTCCCAGGTGAGCGGCTTGCCGAGGCCTCCCTCGGACTCGGGCCAGCCCAGCGAGAGCCAGCCACGCGCTCCCATCGCCTGGAAGAGCTGCTTCACCCGCGGCCAGTGGTGGCCCTGTCCGAAGAAGGCGTCCAGATCCCGCCAGTCCTCCAGGAAGGCGACGACCTCGGCGCGAAAGGCCTCCTCCTCTTCCGAGAACGCGAAGTTCACCCCTCCTCCTCGACCTTTGCGTCCGGATCGGGGTTCCAGCGCGGCTCGCGCTTCTCGGCGAAGGCGCGGGGCCCCTCGAGGAAGTCCGGATGGCTCCAGTGGCTCTTGAGGAGCTCCCAGGCCTGCTCGAGCGCCTCCCCGTAGCCCTTCTCCAGCGCCCCCCAGACGGCGCGTTTGGAGAGCGCCATCGCCTGGGGCGAGTTCTGCATCATCACGCCCGCCATCTCCCGGGCGGCGGGAAGGAGATCCGCGGGCGTCGCGACCAGCTCGTCGACCAGACCCAGCTCCCAGGCCCGGCGTGCCGGCATGCGGTAGTGACGACCCATCAGGGTCATGCGCAGGGCCGAGCCGAGCGGAAGCCGGCGCGCCAGCCCCACGTTCTCGAGCGCACCGACCATCCCGACATTGACGTGGCTGTCCATGAACGCCGCGTTCTCGGAGGCGATCACGATGTCGGAATCGACCACGAAGTGGAGACCGCCGCCGACGCAGAGCCCGTTCACGGCACAGATCACCGGCTTCCAGACGTCGTTCTGATGGGGTGACCAGTGCACCGCCTCGGCCAGGGGCGCGTCCTTGAAGACCTCGTCCGAGTCCTCGCCCTCGGCCTCCGAGACGTCGAAGCCGGTGCAGAAGTGACGCTCTCCGCTCGACGCGATGATCGCGACGCGCACGTCCGGGTTCTCGCGCACGTCGGCCCAGATCGCGCGGAACATCGCCTGCATGGCCGGGGCCAGGGAGTTGCCGCGCTGGGGCCGCGCCAACGTGATCTCGGCCAGCCCGTCGCGCACCTCGTAGCGAACACCTTCGAGCTTCATGCGGCGCATCCCTCCAGCGCGTAGCCCTCGAGCGCGACCTCGGCCGCACGGGTCTCTCCGGGCGGCTGGGCGGCGGCCTGCAGGATGCGTCGCGAGACGTGGAAGGCGGGGCCTTCGAGGGTGATGCCGAGCGCGCCGAAGGTCTGGTGGGCGATGTGGGCGGCCGCACGGGCGGCGCGCGTCGCCGCGTGGCGCGCCACGGCACCCGGTCTTCGCGCGGCGCGGAGTCCCGCGCGGTCGATGGTCCAGGCCGCGCGCCGCGCGAGGGTCCGCGCGGAAGCCAGCGCCATCGCGGCATCCGCGAGCGGGTGGGCGACCGCCTGGAACTCGCCGATCGCCTTCCCGAACTGCTTGCGTGCGCGGGCGTGCTCGGCCGCATCCGCCACGATGCGCTCCCCGGCGGCCGCGATCCAGGCGGCGAGCATGGTGTCGTGCACGGCCAGGGCATCGCGTGCATCGCCCAGCTCGCGCTCGCGCACCAGGCGGACCCGCCCCCAGGGCTCGCCGCCCAGGGTGCTCACAGGAAGCACCTCGCCCTCCGCGCGGGCCAGCCAGGCGGACTCCCCGTCGCTCTCGACGAAGCGGTCGGCCAGCGGAGCGAACGGCAGCAGGGGTGGCTCGCCCACCGAGATCAGCGCCTCGCCCGCGGCGAGCCGCGCCTGCTCCGGGCCGTCGAGGAGCCGCACCGCGAAGACCGTGGCGGCCAGCGGCCCGGGGAAGACCGCGCGGCCCAGGGACTCGAAGGCGGCGGCCTGCTCGAGGGCACCGCCCTCGCCCTCCGGCGTGCCGATCGCCAGCACGCCCAGCTCGGCGAGCTCGCGCCAGAGATCGCGCGAGAACGCCTCACCCTTGCGGATCTGCTCATCGGGGCAGCGCTCGGCGCAGAACGAGGCCACCGCCTCCGCGACCGCCTGCTGAGCGTCGTCGAAGTCCAGGTCCAGGCTCATGCCCAGCGTGCCTCCGCGAGTGCGCGCTCGTGTCCCGCCGCGCCGTCCAGCTCCAGGCGCAGGGCCTGCAGGCGCATCGACCAGACGTGGAGGTCGTGCTCTCGGGTGAAGCCCATCGCCCCGCTGAACTGATGGGTCTCCGCGAAGACCCGGCCCGCGGCCTCGGCCGCGTACGCGGCCCCCGCCGCCGAGGCCTCCGTCGCGCCACCGCCGTGGGCCGCCTCGAGGGCCAGCCAGCGACTCCCCTGCACCTGGATGTGGCAGCGCGCCAGTCGGTGCTGGACGCCCTGGAACGAGCCGATCGCGCGGCCGAACTGCCGGCGCTCCTTCACGTAGGTCAGGGTCGTCTCGAGGGCGCCGGCCATGCTCCCGGCCAGCTCCACGGCGAGCGCCAGCCGCCAGGCGTCGCGCAGGCGGTCGCCGCTTCCCGCGCCGAGATCGTCGCCCTCGGACAGCGCTCCCACCTCGAAACGGCCCATCGGATACCCGAAGGTGGAGGCGACGGGCGTCGCCGAGCCATCGGGCAGCGGGACCAGGCGCGCGCGGTCCCCGTCCAGGACGAGGGCGGCGTGGGCGTGCGCGGCGTAGCGGATCGGCGCCGTGGATCCGGACTCGACGAGCGCCAGCGGACCGTCGCCCGGCCGTCCCAGCACCAGCGGCGCGACCAGGGCGCTGGCCGCGACCGAGCAGAGCGCACCCGCCCGCGCCGCGCACTCCACGAGCAACGCGGCCTCCAGGGGTCCGGTTCCCTCGCCGCAGGCGAGCTCGAGGAAGCCCGACTCGCGCAGCGCCCCGTGCAGCGCGCCGTCGTACTCGCCCTTGGCCCCCAGCTCGATGGCGCGAGCCGGGCCGGCATGGCGCTCCAGGAGGACGTCCACCGCCTCGACGATGGCACGCTGCGCGTCGTCCAGCTCGAAATCCAACGGCTACTCCCGGGGCAGACCCAGCAGGCGGCTGGCGACCAGGTTGAGCTGCACCTCGGTGGCGCCGACGGCCACGCCGGCGGTCATCGCCCAGCGGAAGCGGGTGTCCGCCCAGCTTC
The DNA here is from genome assembly GCA_028278065.1 of Myxococcota bacterium. Taxonomy (GTDB): domain Bacteria; phylum Myxococcota_A; class UBA9160; order UBA9160; family JAFDET01; genus JAFDET01. Next base: position 1,709 of record JANQFA010000158.1, on the reverse strand, counting down.
CGTACTCGAGCGCATCGGCCCCGAACACCTCCACGGCGAGGTCCGCCACCGCACCCTCGGCGTCGGTCGCCGCGATGCGGGCGGCGTTGGTGTCCGCGCTGGGCGGGCTTCCGTGCACGCGCTGGTCGATGACGCGATAGGTGAGCAGGCGCGCCGCCTCGCAGAGAGCGCGGGCCCGGCCCAGTCCCTCGCGCACGCGAGGCTCGGCGAAGACGCCCCGCGCCTTCGCTCGTGCGGCCAGGTCGTCCAGGATCAGGGCTGCGCGGTGGTAGCGGGCGGCACCGACCCGCTCGAACTGGAGTGCGTAGGCGACCACGTCCCAGCCCTCGTGCTCCGGCCCCAGACGGCAGTCCAGCGGCACGCGAACGTCCTCGAAGAAGACCTCGTGGAAGTAGCGCTCGCCCACCACCGACGGGATCTCGCGCACCTCGATCCCCGGCAGGTCCATGGGACAGAGCAGCACCGAGATGCCCCGGTGTCGCTTGGAGTCCGGGTCGGAGCGCACCAGCAGGATGCAGAAATCGGCGTGGTTGGCGTACGAGGTCCAGATCTTGGAGCCGTTCACCAGGTAGACGTCGCCTTCGCGGCGGGCCGCCGTGCGCAGCGCGACCAGGTCGGAGCCGGCCTCGGGCTCCGAGAAGCCCTGGCACCAGAGCACGCGCCCCTCCGAGATGGGTGGCAGATGCGCCCGCTTCTGGTCCTCGGTCCCGTACTTCATGATCGCCGGACCGATCCAGTTCACGTTCATGTACTGGGGGCCGCGCGGCTCGCCGTGGCCCCACATCTCCTCACCGAAGATGGCGTGGCGCCACGGCGAGGCGTCGGAGCCGCCGTACTCGGCCGGCCAGCTCTGGGTGAGCCAGCCCCGTTCGGCCAGCTTTGCGCAGAACTCGCGCGAGAAGGCGGCCTGGGCCTCGCTGCCGGGGCCGCCCTTCGAGAGCTCCTCCCAGTCCTCGGGCAGCGTCTCGGCGAGGAAACGCTGCACCTCCTCGCGGTACGCGAGCTCCTCTGCGGACCAGCCGAACTCCACCCCGCCAGCCTACCACGATCTGACGATGCGTCAGGTTGTGCGCCTCAGTCGCCCTTCTGCTTCTTCTTGGCGATGACGTGGAGGTTGACCATCGACGCGGGCGGGTCGCCGACCTTGTCCGTCACGAGCGCCGTGCAGGCCAGCTTCGTGGAGCTCGCCAGGATGCGAGCGGTGCCGTGATTGGCGTCGTCGGAGAGCTCGATCTCCTCGTCATCGTCGAAGGCCGCGACATCGTCGTCGGAGTACTCGGTCTCCATGGTCGTGCTCTCGCCGGGGTCGATCGTGTCTACGCCGTTGTCCTGCGTCACGTCGTTCAGCAGGCCCCCATCGTAGTCCCAGACCTCGATCGCCACCGTGACCTCCTTGCTCTTCTCGAGAGACGTGCACATGAACACGGTGTGCAGGTCGCCGTACGCGGTCACCCCCATCACGGTGAAGACGTGCTTCATGCTCAGACCGTTCACCTTCGGAATCTTGGCGACCACGGGACCGCCGTCCTCCTGCGCCAACGCCGGCGTGGCCAGTGCCAGGAATACCAATACGACGAATCCGATCCTCATGAGCCTGCCCTCCTCGAAGGTTCGTACGACGACGAGTGTACGGCTGCGAGGCCGTGGTCTGTGCCAGAATCTGCAGTGTGCGACGCGTCGAGTTCCCTCCCAGTGTCCCCGGCTTCCTG
>JANQFA010000148.1 GCA_028278065.1 Myxococcota bacterium | reverse complement strand
CTGCTCGTGTCGGCGGCGATCGCCGCCGGTCTGGCGGTCGCGGCGAGCTTCCTTCCCATGGACGGAAGGGCGGGCGATCCGGCCCTCCCGGGCGACGCCCTGCGGGCGCGGCTCGAGGCCTACCTCGGTGCCCAGCGCGAACGGCTGATGCAGTACCCGGGCCACGCGGTCCTGGTCCTCGACCTGCCCCAGGACCGCCTGCTCGCCTTCGCGGACCGCCTGCGCTGCCACCCCGACGGCGAGGACTGGGTGCTGGGCGCGGCCCACGCGCCGGAATCGTACGGAGGCGCGGTCCTCGCGCTGCTGCTCGACGCCTGGCGCCCGGAAGGGCGCAGTGCCCGGCTCGACGACCGCTTCCCGTTCCGCGGCGTTCCCAGCCCCGTGCCCCTGGCCGAGATCCATGCGAGCCATCGACGCCAGATCTTCCTGCCGGTGCCCGGACTGGAGCCGGATGATCTGGCCGGGGCGCTGCCCCAGACGCCGCAGCTCCCGCGCATGCGCTTCCGCCATCCTTCTTCGCGGGAGATCGTCGAGCGCGCCAGCTATCCCTTCTTGCGCATCCTGATCGACCACCCGGGCGATCGCGGCGTCGCCTGGACCAACCACCTGGGCCAGCGGCTGGACCCCGCCCTCCTGATGGCCCACGTCCGCGACGTCTACCTCCAGGAGCGCAGCCCGGATCGCGAGCTGAGCGACCACACCCGGCTCCACAGCGTGCTGCTGCTGCTGGCCGACCATCGTCAGGGCGGCGCCGTGGATGCCGCCGCGATCCAGGAGCGCTTCGTCGCCACCGAGCTCGAGCGCCGCAGCTTCGACGCGCTGGAGACCGAGGTGGTCGCCCACTACGCGCAGTCCCTGGGTGCGCTGCTGGCCACTCCGGGACTCGACTGGCCCGCGTCCGACGCACGCCGGGTGCGGGAGTGGCTGGCCTGGGTGGAAGAAGGGCTCTTCGCGGACCTCGACGCCGTCCCGATCCAGCACCTGGCGCACCTGCTGCACGGCCTGCGCGCCGTGCACGGCAACCGGGAGAAGCTCCTCTAGCCCGGTCCGCTCAGGGGAAGACCGTCCAGCCGCTCTCGGTGAAGTCGAGGAGCTCGCGCACCTCGGGCGGCGCGGCTCGCAAGGCGGTCTCGCCGTTGGTCACGATGTGGTTCTCGAGGGGGCGCAGCCAGCTCAGGATCCAGCCCGCGTAGAGACCGATGCGGATCTCGTCGGTGTGGTTGGCCCCACCCCCGTGCAGCACGTTGCCGCTGTAGACCAGCGCCGAGCCCCGCGGCATCGCCGCCTGAAGACACTCGTCGGGCTGGGCCTTGCGCTCGGGCTCCCAGCGATGGCTGCCCGGGGCCACCACGGTGGCGCCGTTCTCGAGGGTGAAGTCCGTCAGGGCCACGTTGGCGCTGATCAGGATCTCGGGCCTGGGCCTGGGGAACCAGGCCCAGGAGTCGGCGTCGCGGTGGAGCGGCTGCTGCTCCTGCCCCTTTCCCAGCACCATGAGCTCGCCCGTGCTGATGCGCACGCCGCGGCAGCGCGGGCCCAGCACGCTCTTGCCCAGGCCGAGCATCAGCGGGTGGGTCACCAGCTCGCCGAAGGTGGCGGAGCGCGCCAGGAGCCCGTGCAGGCGCTTGGTCTGGAATCCGAAGAAGACGTCGGGCTCGCCGTCGTCGGTGTTGCACCAGGGTGCGTCGTCGAGGTGCGGCCGGAAGTCCGAGACGAGCGCATCCACCTGCGCCGGGTCCAGGAAGTCGTGCACCAGCGCGGCGCCGTCCCGGTCGAGGGCGGCCTCGATCTCCTGCAGCGGCGCTTCGCGCGGGAAGGCGTCGAGCATCGCGACAGGATGGCACAGTGGCCGCGTTCAGCGCAGCCCGCGGCCGGCCGCGTTCAGCGCAGCTCTCGGCCGGCCGGGCTCAGCGCAGCCAGCGCAGCCCGCGGGCCAGGGCGTCGCGCCCGTTCTCGGTGGGCTGCATGCCGTGGGCGATCAGCAGCCGGTCCGGGTTCCAGGCGAGGGCGTGCTCCAGCGCCTCACGCGCGGGGGCCCTCCTCCAGTAGCTCGCACGCCACTCGAGCGGAGTCGAGCCGTCCTCTCCCACCAGACCCCAGAGCTTCATCCAGGCGCCGCGCCAGCCCGTCATGGCGGCCGGATCGAAACGCTGAATCAGGTCGCACACCAGCGCGGTGCGCGAGGCGCGATGGAAGAAGACCACCTCGTCGAGGAAGAAGCTCCCGCGGAAGATCACGTGCTCGATCTCGTCTCCCCAGACCGGATCGGGGGCGTCGTCCACCCCGGCGTCGAAGACCAGATCGCGACGCTTCCTGGCCAGGCCCGGCGAGGCGACCATCCGCGCATCCGGATAGCGCTCCTTCCACTCCCCCATGAAGAGGTGGTGCAGCTTGTTGGGCGAGACCAGGTGACGGACGGGGCCCAGGGCGTCCAGCTCGCGCGCCAGCTCGTCGCTGAGGCCCACGGGTGACCACACCCAGAGGTCGCCGCGCGACAACCTCACCACCGCCATGCGCGTGGGGTAGTCGAAGACGAAGAACTTGACGACCGGCCCCTCGGCGGTCCAGATGTCGTTTCCCACCTTCGTCAGCATGCGGCGATGGCGCTCCCGCTCAGTCCGCGATCCGCACACCCGTGACCCGGGTGCGGGTGGGAACGTACCTCTCGCCCTCGGCGCCCTGGTTCTCCAGCTCGAACTCGATCGACCCGTCGCGCCTCAGCTCGCCCACGGCGGTTGAACGGACGCGCACCCCGAAGGTGGCGGGCACCATGGTGAAGCCCGGATCGATGCCCGGAACCTGGGAGGCGACGATCTGGGTCTGCGCAGACCCGGCCATGGTCGAGCCCCTCACGCGCCCCTGACCGGTCCCCACCACCTGGGCCGGAACGGTTCCGTCCGGGCTCGGATAGTCGGTCTCGAGCTCGAAGGACGCGCTGTAGGACGTGCCGTCCTGGGTGAGCACCACCGTTCCGGCGATCTCGCGGCTGACCTCCTGGCCGATCACCGTGGTGAGGCCTTCCACCTTCCAGGTGCCGGCCACATTGGCCGGCTCGCCGTCCGTCGCTTGCTCGGAGACTTGGGATTCGCCGCCACAGGCCGCGAGCAGGAGCATGGGGAGCAACAGGGAGAGGGCCTGCACGGACGGAGCGAGAGAAGCTCTCGATGCCATCGGTGCACCTCCAGGTCCCGCCCCCCGGGCGAGACGTCACCAGTGTACCGAAGCGAGGAGCGGCGCTCCCCGTCGAAGTTCGCTCTGCCGAAGTCGGCAGGGGCGCTGCCGAAGTCGGCAGGAAGATCCTGGCGAGACGCGAGGCCGCGTCCCCGCACCCAGCGGGGGATGGCACGCGGCTTGCGTCGATCCGCACGGGGTCAGATGCCGTGCTTCTTGAGCTTCGTCCACAAGGTGCGCTCGCCGATCCCGAGCAGGCGAGCCGCCTCGACCTTGTTGTCGCCCGCCGCAGCGAGCGCGCGCAGGATCACCCTGCGTTCCGCCGTCGCCACCGCGCCGGCCAGGTCGAGCTCGTCGTCCACCCCGCCCTCTTCCCGGGGCACCAGCCCGCCCAGCAGATCGGCATCCACGCCGCCGTCGCCCGCGAGCACGGCCGCGCGCTCCATGACGTTGCGCAGCTCGCGCACGTTGCCCGGCCAGGCGTAGCGCTGCAGGACCGCAGCGGACCCGTCGTCGAGCGCGAGCGGGCCCTTCCCGAAGTCGCGACCGAACTCCGCGAGGAAGACCCGCGCCAGCCGGGCGATGTCCTGCCTCCGTTCGCGCAAGGGGGGCAGCGCGATGCGGAGGACATTGAGCCGGTAGAAGAGGTCCTCCCGGAAGCCCCCGTCCCGGATCGCGCGCTCGAGGTCCCGATGGGTGGACGACACGATCCGCACGTCCACCGGGATGCGCCGGTTGCTCCCGACGGGCTCGATCACGCCGTCCTGCAGGGCGCGCAGGAGCTTGGCCTGGAGCCGCTGGTCCATGTCCCCGATCTCGTCGAGGAACAGCGTCCCGCCGTCGGCGGCCCGGAAGCGTCCCTCCCGCTCCGCCTGGGCGCCCGTAAAGGCCCCGCGCACGTGGCCGAAGAGCTCGCTCTCGAGGAGGTCCGGCGGGATCGCCGCGCAGTTCAGCGGCACGAAGAGCTGCTCCTCACGTGGGGAGAGGCGGTGGATCGCGCGCGCCACGAGCTCCTTCCCGGTCCCCGTCTCTCCGGTCACCAGCACGGCGCTGCGCGTCGGCGCCACCTTGCGGATGAGATCGAACACGGCGCGCATCGGGGGGGAGTCACCCACGATGTCCTCGAAGGCGGGGGCGTGGTCGACCTGCTCGCGGAGATAGCGGTTCTCCACCCGGCGGCGCGAGTGCTCGAGCGAGCGCTGGATCAGGAGCTCGACGGCCTCGACGTCGAACGGCTTCGCTACGAAGTCCACGGCGCCCAGCTTCATCGCCTCGACCGCGGACTCCACGGTGCCGTACGCGGTCAGCACGATCACGGGAACCTGCTCGTCGATGCGGCGGAGACGACGCATGAACTCGATGCCGTCGACGCCGGGCATCTTGAGATCCGTCAGGATGAGCCCCGGCGACTCCCCCTCGACGGCCACGAGGGCCTCGGCCGCGCTCTCGAACGCCCGCGACTCGAAGCCCAGCCGCTCCACGAGGATCTGCAGGATGCGGCGCGTGCGCCGGTCGTCGTCGACGATGATGACCCGTCTCATCCGGGTGCTCCGGCGACGGGAAGCAGGACGCGGACCGACGTGCCGCTATCCGGGCTCGATTCGACGGAGACGCTGCCGCGATGATCGTGCACCACGCGCTTCACGAACGTCAGGCCCAGCCCCACCCCGTCCGCGCGTGCCGTCACGAACGGCTCGAAGATCCGCTCGCCGATCTGCTGCGGGACTCCCGGCCCATCGTCCTTCACCTCGAAACCTCCTCGGCCATCCTGCGTGGCCAGGACCCGGAGTTCGATGCAACCTCCGTGCCCGAGCACCTGCACGGCATTCGCCAGGAGGTTCACCGCCACCTGGTAGATCAGCTCCGGATCGCAGGGAATCACCGTCTCATCCTCGGGCGCGCTCCGCTCGATCCGGATCTCCTTCTCTCTCGCCTGCGGCGAGACGAAGTCCGCCGCGCGGAAGACCGGCTCGGAGAGGCGGCACGACTCGACCGCGAGAGGACGACCCCGTGCCAGCGTGAGGAGATCGTTGACCACCGAAGCCAGTCTGCCCACCTCCGCCCGGATCATCTCCGCCAGCTCGGCGGCCTCGGGATCGGCGTCCGGGGGGAGCGCGCGCTCGAGGATCTGCGCAGAGGATCCCAGCACGTTCAGCGCCGTACGGATCTCGTGGGCGACGCCCGCGGCGAGCTCGCCCACGAAGGCGAACTTCTCGGCCTCGACGAGATCCGCCTGGACGCGATGGAGATCGCCGGCCAAATGGTTGAAGGCGCTGGCCAGGGCACCCACCTCGTCCTCGGAGCGCACCGGGACGACGTCGGTGCGGTCGCCCCGCGCCAGCCCGCGAATGGCCCAGGTCAGCTCGCTGAGCGGCCGCACCACGCGGCGGGCGGCCAGGGTGGCCACCGCCAGAGCAGCGATCAGGGCGGCGCCCATGGCCAGCCCGAGCCGGCGCCCCGCGCGGCGAGCGGGCGCCAGGGCATCGCTCTGCGACTGCACGATGAGGAGCTTCCAGGGGGCCAGCTCGGTGACGAGAACCGCGCGTCCGATGATCGCGCCCGCCTGCGTGTCCACGGTGTAGTCGGGGCGGCCCGGTTGCACACCCGCCGCGGCCGCGGCGAGGTCGGCGCTGCGCACGGCATC
>JANQFA010000058.1 GCA_028278065.1 Myxococcota bacterium | reverse complement strand
CGAGCCCCGCGCAGGCGAGCCGTCGAAGCCCGACGACCTGACCGCCGTACTCTTCCGCCCGACCTGAGCGGCTACTCCAGGTAGCCGAGGCTGCGCAGGCGCTCCTGCATCGCCGGATCGCCGATCTCCGGGCGCGGGCTCGCCACGCTCGGTGCCAGCCGCGGCGCCTCCGCTGCTGCGACGCGCCGGGGCGGGTTGGCGCGCAGGAAGGCGGGCTCGATCCAGTCGCTGCGCAGCACTCCCTCCATGTCGTCGGGGATCGGCGCGCCCGCGGCGTACGCGACGAGCGGCGCCACGTCGAGGACCGAGACCTCGCCGCGGCCGGGCAGGTGCCGGAGGGGACCGCCCGCAGCCAGGAACACGGCGGTCGGATGGTGTCCGCCGTCGAAGTCCTCGCGGAACGCCAGCGTCTCGGCGCGAACCTCCGCACCCGCGATCTCGACGGTTCCATCCGGCCAGAGGGCCTGCATCGCGTCCGCGTCGAAGCGCGCCACGACCCAGCCGTGAGCCGGCTCGTCGAAACGGAAGCCGAAGAACCAGTCGACCACCGTGCGGAAGCCCCACTGCAGCGCCCGGTTCCAGAGCGAGCGCTCCTTGCCGGGCGGGCGCTCCACCGCGTCGATCACCCACACCGAGAGCAGGGCCTCTCCGCCGGGTCCTCGTGCGCTCCCGAAGAACGCGGCCAGCCGCTCGAGGGTGGCGTCACGCTGCGTGAAGGGCCCCGGCCGCACGCGCACCACGATGGCCCCCCACTCGCGGGACAGGCTGAAGCCGTCGCGCTCCCCATCGAGCCCCGCGCGTGCCATGAAGTCGCGCGTGCGCCCGACCCAGACCTGGCGCGGCTCGTCCCGCTGGAAGCCGTGGTCGGAGACGACGATCAGCAGGTCCTCGGGTCGCAGCGCGGCCGCCACCTTCCCGATCGCCGCATCGGTGCCGCGCATCACCTCCCGTACCAGGCTCTCCTCGCGAGGCAGGCCCCCGTCCTCGTCGGGCCAGGCCTCGAGCCAGTGGCGGTGGCTCACGCGGTCGGGCGCGTAGAGGATGGTCGCGGCGACGTCCGGCCTCCACGCGCGCAGCAGGCCGGTGAAGGTGGCGGGCTTGCGGGTCAGCTCGGCGCGGATGTTGTCGATGTAGGCCTGGCGCGAGTAGAGGCCGTCGTAGTCGACCCGGAAGGGCGCCACGCCCGTGCGCAACCACAGGTCGGGGGGCGAGATCTCCGGCCCGCGACGCATCCAGCCCGGCACCACGAAGCCGTCGGGGAGATCGGGCGGCGGCCAGGTCACCAGGTATTCGTAGAGGCCCACCCTCTTCCCGCCCGCGGCGAGCCGCTCGAACACGGTGGGCGTCTTCAGAACGAGGCGCGAGCCCATGAAGCCGCCCACCCCGTGAGCGTCGGGGCTGCGCGAGGTCGCGATGCTCGTCCACACCACGGGAGAGACGACCGGCTCCACCGTCTCCATGTCCGCCTGCACGCCGCGCGCGAGGAGCGCGGCGAGATGGGGCATCTCCCCCGCCTCCACCATGGGATCGACGACGCTCCAGGCCAGCCCGTCGACACCGAGCAGGACGACGCGGCCCGCGCCCCTCGCGTCGGCAGCGCAGCACAGGAGGAGCAGCAGTCCCGCGAGCAGGGCGGTCATGACGCACGCTAGCACGTGGTATCGTCGTGCCGATGAGCGCCGCCTCCCCCACGCGCGACGGCCCCGACACCCTTCCCGGCGCCCTGCGCGTGTTCGCATCCTGGACCAGCCCGCGCCTCCTGGCCCTGATCGTGGTCGTCGCCTGGACGACCCGTGCGCTGCTGGGCGCGCCAGGGCGGGGTGACTTCGCCGTCGCCGCGGCGATCCTCCTCTTCTGGCCGCTGCAGGAGTGGCTGATCCACGTGTTCATCCTGCACTATCGCCCGCGCCGGTTCTTCGGACGCACCCTCGACTTCGAGGTGCCGCGCAAGCATCGCGCCCACCACGCAGAGCCGTGGCGCCAGCAGCTGATCTTCATCCCCCTGCACGTCTACGTGTACGTGCCGTTCGCGCTGGGCGCGCTGGCCTGGTGGGGCGCGTCGACCGTGGCGGTGACCGGCGCCGCGGTCTACTTCACCCTGGCGCTCTACTACGAGTGGATCCACTTCCTGGTCCACACGCGCGTGCGTCCGCGCTCCGCCTTCTACCGCCGACTCTGGCGCAATCACCGACATCACCACTTCAAGAACGAGAACTACTGGTTCGGCGTCACCATGCTGTCGGGAGACCGGCTGCTGGGGACCCGGCCGGACGTCGAAGACACGCCGCGCTCGGCGACGGTACGCACCCTTGGACTGGACGAAGGAGAGCTGACTTGAGCCACGACCTCGCGACCCTGGACGCCAGCGCGCAGGCCGAGCTGATCCGCAGCGGCGAGGCCTCGCCTCGCGAGCTGGTGGATGCCGCCATCGCGCGCATCGAGAAGCTGAACCCGGAGCTGAACGCGGTGATCCACGAGCGCTTCGATGCGGCGCGGGAGGAGGCCTCCTCCGGGGATCTCCCGGACGGCCCCTATCGCGGCGTCCCCTTCCTGCTCAAGGACCTCGGGGGGAACATGGCGGGCGAGCCCTATCACGCGGGGATGGCCCTGCTGAAGCGCCACGACTTCCGGGCCGCCCGGGACGCCTACTTCACGGAACGCATCCGGAAGGCGGGCTTCGTGATCCTGGGGCGCACCAACACGCCCGAGCTGGGCGTGAAGCCGATCACCGAGCCGCTGGCGTACGGCCCCTCGCGCAATCCCTGGGACACGAGCTGCTCCCCGGGCGGGTCGAGCGGTGGGGCGTCCGCGGCGGTCGCATCGGGCATGGTGCCCGCCGCCCACGCCTCCGACGGAGGTGGCTCCATCCGCATCCCCGCCGCGCACGCGGGACTGGTCGGCCTCAAGCCCACGCGGGGCCGGTCCTCCTTCGGTCCGGACCTCGGCGACCGCTGGAACGGGTTCTCCGTCGAGCTGGTCGTGTCGAAGAGCGTGCGCGACACGGCGGGGATCCTGGACGTCACCCATGGGCCCGCACCCGGTGATCCCTACTACGCCGCGCCACCGTCGCGGCCCTGGGCCGAGTGGCTGGACACCGACCCGGGCCGTCTGCGCATCGGCCTCCTCGAGCGGGGCCCGCGCGGCATCGAGATCGATTCCGCGTGCCGCGATGCCGCCCGCACGACCGCCGAAGCGCTGCGGGAGCTGGGGCACGAGGTCGTGGAGTCGCACCCCGAGTCCCTCGAGAGCAACGACTTCGGGAGCGGCGTCGCCTCGGTGATCATGTGCAACACGGCCCGCGCACTGGAGGCGTGGGGCGAGAAGCTGGGCGTCGAGGTGGGCTGCGACGACGTGGAGCCGATGACGTGGGCCCTCGCCGAGATCGGCCGCAAGATGCCGTCGACCGAGCTCCTGCGTCACCTGGAGCGCATCCACTCCCTCTCGCGCGAGACCGCAGCCTGGTGGCAGTCCGGCTTCGACCTGCTGCTCACGCCCACCTGCGGGGCCCCGCCGCCCAGGATCGGGGGTCTGGAGGTGCCGGACGCACCCACCCCGCTGGCGGCCTTCGCGAAGACCGCCATCTACGCGATCTTCACCTCTCCCTTCAATGCGACGGGGCAGCCGGGCATCTCGCTACCCATGCACTGGAGCGAAGACGGCCTTCCGATCGGCGCGCAGCTCGTCGCGGACCACGGCCGCGAAGACCTGCTGATCGCCGTCGCCACCCAGCTCGAGAAGGCCCGCCCCTGGCAGGACCGCCGCGCCCCCCTCCACGCCTAGCTCGAGCCGGGTCACGGGGCTTCGCTAGGAGAGAAAGCGGGCCGCGATGTCGGGCGTCGGGACCAGGCAGGCGTCCTTGCGGCCGAACCAGGCGTAGCGGCGCGCGGCGAAGGCATCGTAGGCGGCGTCGCGCAGGGGGCGGGGCACCAGCAGGAGGACGCGCAGGAGAGGCCAGGCCCCGTCCAGCCGGCGCAGGATGCGCAGGACCGCGGTGCTGCGCGTGAAGACGCGTCCGCCCTCGAAGAGCACGGCGGTGTCGATCGCGTCACCCGGCAGCCCCGCTTCGGCCAGGAGCGCCTGACCCGTCTCGGACTGGATCGCTGCGAAGGCGAAGCGCCCCTGCGGATCGCGCGGGACGACGAACCGCACGGTGCTCTCGCACACGTTGCACTCGCCGTCGATGAGAATGACCGCGCGCCCGTCCCGCTCCATTCCATGAGCGTATCGCAGTCGTTTCCGGCAACATCGGGCGATGCTCGAGCGGATCGACGAGGATCTCTGGGCCGCCAGCGGGCCCTTCGCCACCGGCGGCATGGTCTTCGGCGTCCGCATGATGGTGATCCGCCTGCCCGACGGCTCCCTCTTCCTGCACTCGCCGATCCAGCTCACCGAAGAGCTCAAGGCGCAGATCGACGCGCTGGGACCGGTCGGCTTCCTGATCGCTCCCAACAAGGTGCATCACCTCTACCTGGACGCCTGGATCGCAGCCTACCCCGGCGCCAAGCTGCATGGCGCGATCGGGCTGCCCGACAAGCGCAAGGACCTCCGCTTCGACGGCGTCCTCATGGACGGACGCCCCGATCCCGGCTGGGCCGAGGTGATCGATCAGGTGCAGATGCACGGACAGCCCCACGTGAACGAGATGGTCTTCGTGCACAGGCCCACGCGCACCCTGATCCTGACCGACATCGCCTTCAACATGCGCCCCGAGGACACGAACTGGCTGACGCGGATCTACCTGCGCCTCTCCGGCGCGAGCGGACGACTGCGCGGAACCCTCGTCATGCGCATGGTCACCCGGGACAAGGACGCAGCCCGGGATTCCCTCGCGAAGATCCTCGGCCTCGACTTCGAGCGCATCACCGTCGCCCACGGCCGGATTCTCGAGCACGGTGGACCCGACGCCCTGCGCGCGGCGCTGGACTGGCTCTGAGCCGGGAGCTCTGGATCTTCGGCTACGGGTCGCTGGTCTGGCGGCCGGACTTCGCCCATCTCGAGAGGCGCCCCGCCTGGATCGCCGGCTTCGCGCGGCGCTTCTGGCAGGGATCCACGGACCACCGGGGCGTCCCCGGAGCACCCGGACGCGTGGTCACCCTGGTGCGCGAGGAGGGCACACGCTGCTGGGGAACGGCCTACCGCGTGCACGCGGCCGAGCGGGATGCAGTCCTGGAGGCGCTCGACGTGCGCGAGCAGGGCGGCTACGAGCGCGTCGAGACACCCGTGCACTTCGACGACGAGGCCACCGACACGGCCAGCGCGACCCTCTGGATCGCCACGCCGCGGAACCACAACTACCTGGGCCCCGCCACCAGCGAGGCGATCGCGCGGCAGGTGCAGTCCTCCCACGGACCGAGCGGCCCCAACCCCGAGTACGTCCTGCGCCTGGCGGAGGCCCTGCGCGCCATGGGCGCCCACGACGGCCACGTCTTCGAGATCGAGGCGCTGGTGCGGCGCTATCGTTCCGGCTCATGAATCTCGAAGGCAGGACAGCCGTCGTGACGGGCGGCGCCTCCGGCATCGGCGCGGCGACGGCGCGCGCCCTGGCCGACGCGGGCGCCCGCGTCTTCAGCGGGGACCTGGCCGACGGCACCCTCGACGTGACCGACGCCGACTCGGTGGACGCCTTCGCGCGGGGCGTGCTGGCCGAGGCAGGCCGCGCCGACGTACTGGTGAACGCCGCGGGCTGGGATCGGCTCGAGCCCTTCCTGGAGAACACGCCGGAGCTCTGGGAGAGGATCGTGGCCGTCAACTACCTCGGCCCGGTGCGCGTCACCCGCGCCTTCCTGCCCGCGATGATCGAGGCCGCAGGCGGCTCGATCGTCAACGTGGCCAGCGACGCGGGCCGGGTGGGCAGCACCGGCGAGACCGTCTACGCCGGGGCCAAGGGCGGCGTCATCGCCTTCACCAAGTCGCTGGCACGCGAGATGGCCCGCCACCGGATCCGCGCCAACTGCGTGGCGCCCGGCCCCACCGACACGCCGCTCTTCCGCTCCCTTCCGGAGAAGATGCAGGAGGCCCTGGAGCGAGCGATCCCCTTCCGCCGGCTCGCCCGGCCCGAGGAGATCGCGGATGCCATCCTCTTCTTCGCCAGCGACCGCTCCGCCTTCTGCACCGGGCAGGTGCTCTCGGTGAGCGGCGGCCTCACCATGCACGGCTAGGAGACCCCGTGGACTACACCGACATCCGCTACGACGTCGACGACGGGGTCGCCGTCGTCACCATCGACCGGCCCGAGCGCTTCAACGCCTTCCGCGGCCGCACCGTCGAAGAGATGATCCACGCCTTCAAGCGCGCCTGGTCCGACAAGACCGTGGCCTGCGTGATCCTCACCGGCGCCGGCGAG
>JANQFA010000005.1 GCA_028278065.1 Myxococcota bacterium | reverse complement strand
GCCCCGGCCGCCGAGCCGGCCGCGGCGGCCGACGGTGACGAGGCGGCGGCCGGGGCCGCCGGTGCGTCGGGACGCCGCTCCTGCACGAAGCGCACCGCGTGCCCCAGCGTCGGGTAGTCACGCAGCTTCAGGTTCTCGTCGCGCGGGATGTCCCACTCTTCGCGGATCGCGGCGAACGTCTCCGCCAGCTTCACCGTGTCGATCCCGAGATCCGCCTCCAGATCCAGGTCCGGCTCCAGCATGTCGACGGGGTAGCCCGTCTTCTCCGCCACGATGGCCAGCACACGCTCGCGCACGGCAGCCTCGTCGTCTCCGGCGGCCGGCGGCGGCGCCGCGGCGGGCGCGGCCGGCTCCGGCGCCGCGAGCGGCGCAGGCGGCTGCAGCGGCGCGACCGGGGCCGTGGGCTCCAGGCTGGGAGCCGCCGCGACCGGTGCCGTGGGCTCCAGGCTGGGAGCCGCCGCGACCGGCGCAGGCGCCGTCGGCCGCACCGGGATGGCGTCGTCGCGCACGCGCAGGGTGCGCGCGACCACCTCCAGCTGGGGCTGCGGCAGGCCGCTCACCGCGGCCAGCCAGGCCGCGAAGCGCGTGGGGTCGTCGATACGCCCCTCGTAGCCGAGCGCGTCCGCCGCCGGACGCGCTCCGTCGGGGCTGGGGCACCAGCGCAGCAGCGACATGCTGATCTGCGAGCCGAAGCCCGCTCCGAGGCGCAGTGCGTAGCGGATCGGATAGCGCCCTCCACGCGACAGGTGCAGGGTGCCGAGCTCGGGGTCGGGCTCCTGGTAGTTCGGCACCGGCGGAACCGTCCCCGTCTCCAGGGCCTTCACCGCGACCGCGTCCTCGATGCCCACTCCCATGGGATGGCCCGTGAGGCCCTTCGTGTTGGCGACCACGAGGGTCTCCGACGCAGCGCCGAAGACCCGGCGCAGGGCCTCCACCTCCGCCGAAGCGCTCCCGCCCCGCGCGGGGGTGTAGGTCTCGTGCGACACGAAGAGGAGCTCGCGCGCGATGTCGCGGCGGTCCAGTCCGTGGCGCTGCTCGGCCCGGGACACCAGCTGCTCCATCACTCCGGCGATGTGCGACACGTCCAGTCGGGTTCCGTGGAAGGCGCTGTTCGCCGTGACGGTGCTGAGCACCTCGCAGATCGGGCGCAGGCCCCGCTCGTCCGCGCAGGCCCGCGCCTCCACCACCACGCCCGCCGCGCCCATTCCGAGGATCATCCCGTGACGGCGCCGATCGAACGGAAGCGCCGCCTCCTCGACCACGTCGTCGGTCGCGGCCGCGCCGGTTGCCAGGAAGCCCGCGCCGACCCACTCCAGCATGTTCTCGCTGGTCGCGTCGTCCGCGGCCACGATGACCACGCGACGGCAGCGGCCGGCCGCGATCCAGTCCTCGGCCAGGGCGAAGGCCTGGGTGGTGCTGGCGCATGCCGAGTTGATGTGGGTGTTCGGGCCCCGCGCGCCCACGTACTCGGCGAACTGGGAGTGCCCCATCGAGAGAACGCGGAAGAGGAAGCGCCGGTCGAACTGGTATGCGTTCTCCTCGTGCTCCACCTCCAGCTCGTGCAGGCGGCGCTCGATCTCGTCGGCCATCACCCCGCCGTTGCCGTCCTCGCGGGCGCGTCCGAGGAGATCGCGCAGGATGCCGATCTCGGTCTCGCGACCGTGATCGGCGTGATAGCGGGCCAGCTCCCCAGCGAAGGCGTCGTAGCCCGGGAAGGCGGCCGCGAAGATCACCCCGGTCTCGTCGCGCAGCGGCTCGGGGAGCATCCAGCGGTCGGGGAGCTTCCCCCCCGTGCTGGTATCGCGATAGTTCATCACCAGCGGAATTCCGGCGTCGCGCAGCGCCTCGATTCCGGCACCGATGGCCATCTGGGTGGCGATGTCGAAGGCGGCCACCCGCTCCGCCGGCACGCCGAACTCCTGCTCCAGGTCGAGGGCCCCCGCGCGAGCCGCCAGCTTGATCACCTCGGAGGAGTCCTGGATGGCCTCGAAGTGGGGCTCGCCACCGCTCTTCACCAGGCGGGTGATGTTCTTGTCGATCATCGCGTGGCGGAAGCGGGTGGGGATGAGGTCGATCTCCTGCTCGCCGTCCAGGATCCGCTGCACGTTGTGCTCGTCGAAGATGCGCTCGCCGCCGGGAAGCCCCAGGGCTGCACCGGTCACCACGGGCGCCTCTCGCCGGGCGTGTGTCGGCTCCTGCCCCATCAGGGCCGCGCCGCGCTCCAGGAACTCCGCGAAGAGTCGCCCCAGCTCGCCGTAGCGCCCGGCAGACTCGCCGGCCGCGGGCGCCGCCACGGGCGCGGCCGCCAGCGACGCCACGGGCGCGGCCGCCGGCTCCGGCCTCGAAGCCGGAGCCGGCGCTGCGCTGCTCGGTGCGGGTGCGGGTGCGGGTGCGGGTGCGACCATCTCCGGCCGCACCTCCCCGACTCCGACGCCGGAGGCCCAGAGGCCGCAGAGCGCCTGGTTGAAGCTCGGCGAGTCGCCGGTCTTGGGATGGTTGGTGAAGAGGGCGAGCACGTCGTCGCGCCCGCCGAGCACGTCCTCGACGAAGCCGTGCAGGGCACGCTTGGGACCCACCTCGACGAAGACCCGCGCGCCGAGCTCGTAGAGGGTTCCCAGTCCCTTCACGAACTGCACCGGCGAGGCCACCTGACGTCCGAGCAGGTCGATCATCTCCGGAACCACGCCCGGCCCCATGGGATAGAGCTCGCCGTGCACGTTGCCCACGATCGGGATGCTCGGAGGCGCCAGGGACAGCCGCTCGAGGGTGCGCTTCAGCGGCTCGCTCGCCGGCGAGACGATCGAGGTGTGGAATGCGTGGCTGACGGGGATCTGTACGACGTCGTGGCCGTCGCCGCGCAGCGCCTCCATGGCCTGCTCCACGGCCTCGGTCGCGCCGCCGATCACCGCCTGGGAGGTGCTGTTGATGTTGGCCACCACCACGTTGCCCGGCACCTCTGCGAGGAGCGCCTCGACGCGCTCCATCGGAGCGAAGACGGCCGCCATCAGGCCGTTGTCCTCGACGGTGAGGCTGGCCATCTCGCGCCCCCGCGCACTCACCGCCTCGAGGGCGTCCGCGAAGGGAAGCGCGCCGGCCGCCACCAGGGCACCGTACTCGCCCAGGCTGTGGCCCATCACCAGGTCGGGCACGATCCCGTACTCGGCGAGCAGCCGGGTCAGGGCCGCGTCCACGGTCAGCACCGCTGGCTGCGTGATCTCGGTCTTGCGCAGCTCCGCCTCGGCCGCCTTGACCGCGTCGGCATCGTCGGGATCGACGAAGAGGATCTCGCTCAGGGGCCGCCCGATGAGCGCCTCGAGCACGCGATCCGCCTCCTCGAAGGTGTCCCGCACCACCGGCTCGCTCTCGCGCAGCCCGCGCAGCATGTTCGCGTACTGGGAGCCCTGTCCGGTGTAGAGGAAGGCCACCTTGCCGGGCGCGCCCCGCCCGAGGTGAACCCCCTGGGCGCGGAGCGCACGCACCATCGCCGGCCGCGTCTCGGCAGGGGCCTGGAGCGCGCGCAGAGCCCGCGTCCCCTTGCTGGCCAGCTCGGCTGCGTCGGCGTGGTCGATGGCCAGGCGCAGCGGGGCGCGCAGCGTGTCGGCGCCGGGTGCCGCGACGCGCGGGGTCCGTCCGGCCTCCGCATCGGCGACGAGGGACTCGAGCGCCGAGAGCAGGCCGGCCTCGTCCGCTGCCCCCAGCACGGCCGCGCCGCGCAGCGGTGCCCGGAGCTCGATGCCGCCCGCGGGCACCGGCGCGTCCGCCGGCACCTGGACCCCGCCCCGGCGCGCGGTGAGCCGCCCGGGAACGTGCTCCTCGAGCACCGCATGGTAGTTGGTGCCACCGAAGCCGAAGGCGCTGACGGCCGCCCGTCGCACCCCGTCCGGCGGGGCGTCCCACGGCTTCAGCTCCGTGTTCACGTAGAGCGGGGATGACGCGAAGTCGATGTTGGGATTCGGCCGCTCGAAGTTCACGCTCGGCAGGAGCACCTTCTCGTGGATGGCGCCGACCACCTTGAGGAGGCCCGCACCGCCAGCGGCTCCCTTCAGATGGCCGATGTTCGACTTGACGGAGCCCAGGGGGATGGTCGCCGCGGAGGCACCCGCGCCCGACAGCACCTCGGTGAGCGCCTGCACCTCCACCACGTCCCCTACACGCGTCGAGGTACCATGGCCCTCCAGCAGCCCGACCGTGGCCGGCGAGAGTCCGGCGTCCTCCCAGGCCCGCTCGACGGCCAGGCGCTGTCCCGCCGGGTTCGGCGCCGTGATTCCCTTGCCGCGCCCGTCGCTGGCGCCACCCACGCCGCGCAGCACGGCGTAGATCCGGTCCCCGGCGGCCTCGGCGTCCGCCAGGCGCTTCAGCAGGAAGAAGGCCGCGCCCTCCCCCATCACGAAGCCGTCGGCCCCGTCCGCGTAGGGACGCGTCCCGGTGGCCGAGAGCGCCCCGATCTTGCAGAACTTCACGAAGGGCGCCGGACCCATGTTGCGATCCACACCGCCCACGATGGCGGCGTCGTACTCGCCGGTGATGAGTCCCTCCCGGGCTGCATCGATCGCCGCCAGGGCGGAGGCGCAGGCTGCGTCGCAGGTGAAGTTCGGACCGTGGAAGTCGAAGAGGTTGGCGATGCGGCCGGCGATGCAGTTGGCCAGCTCGCCGGGCATGCTGTCCTCGCTGATCGCGGGGAAGCGCGCCGCGACCCGCTCGCCCATCTCGGCGCGGATCGCCTGGCGCACGTCGTCTCCCAGCGCGGCGAAGGACGGAGCCTCGGCGAGCGCCCGGGCGTACTCCGGGAAGAAGACGGGCAGCGCCGTCCAGTAGTGGAGGTCGCCCGCCATCGCGGTGCCCACCACCACGGCCGTGCGCTCGAAGTCGAGCGGGCGCTCCGGATGGCCGTAGTCGATCAGGAGCGAGCGAGCGCAGGCGACCGACCAGCGCTGTGCCTCGTCCATCGCGTCGGCCACCTTGGGCGGAATGGGTAGACGCCACTCCATGGGCGCCCACTCCCAGTCGCGCACGAAGCCGCCGATCCGCGAGTAGGTCTTGCCGGGCACCGACGGGTCCGGGTCGTAGTACAGATCGGGGTCCCAGCGCTCCGGCGGGATGTCGCCGATCGAGTAGCGACCCTCCTTCACGTTCGACCAGAAGGTCTGCACGTCCGGCGCGTCGGGGAGGATCCCGCTCACTCCGACGATGGCCAGGGCGCGGTCCGCCGAGTCGTTCATCATTCATTCCCTCTGCGCCCGTACAGGGCGTCCGCAACCAGATCCATGTCGTCCAGGAAGCCCCGCTGTGCCTCCTGGACGGCCGCGAGGCCGAGCGCCGTGGCGAAGCCGGCCGCGTCCTGGGGGGCGATCGCTCCGCTGCCCGCGACCCAGCGCATGCCGCCGTCGACCACCGTCAGCGCTGCCTCCCTGGCCGAGATCCTCGACATCGCGGCGAGCTCCGCAGCGGAGAAGCGACGGTCCGCCTTCTCGGGGAGCGCGTCCGCTGCCGCCGCCCGCCGGCAGAAGGCCGCCGCCCCCTCGGCGCGCGCGGCCAGCTCGCCCAGCCGGAAGAGCACGTGCTGGCTTCGCGTGAGACGCCCGATCCGCGCGCGCTCGAACACCTCGGCCAGGGCGCGCGAGGCCAGGGCCGCGCACGCGGCACCGACGTCGGAGCGCTCGGCGTGGAGCGCGTCCAGCGAGTCCGCCTGGTCGCGGTAGTGCTGCCCCCGGGTCTTCAGGTGCAGCTGCCAGCGGTCGCGTCCGACGCTCATCTCCATGATCTCGGAGGTGCCCTCGTAGATCGTCGTGATGCGCACGTCCCGCTTGATCTTCTCGACCATGTACTCGCGGGTGTACCCGTAGCCGCCCAGCGCCTGGATCGCCGCATCGGCGGCCGCATTGCCGGCCTCGGTGGCCAGGTACTTGGCGATCGCGCCCTCGGTGATGAAGGCGCCCTCGGGCGTCTCGAGCGCGTCGAGCGCGGTGGCGGTCTGCTCGATGTAGGCGCGACCGGTCTCGAGTCGGACGGCGTGGGGCACGATCAGCTTGTGCGTATACGCCTGCTTCTCGGAGAGCGGCGCGCCCGCCTGGATGCGCTCGGTGGAGTACTCGATGGCGCGGTCGAGGGCGTCCCAGCCGGCGCCCAGCCCGAACGCCGCCACCATCAGCCGGGTGTAGCCGAAGACCGCCAGCGCCTGCTGCAGCCCCTGGCCCTCGACGCCGCCCACCAGGTTCTCGGCCGGAACCTCGGCGTCGTCCAGGGTGAGGGCCGCCGTGTTGCTGAGGCGGATGCCGTGCTTGTCCTCCGGTCGCTCGTGGCCGAAGCCATCCGTGCCGGCTTCGATGACGAACCAGCTCGCGCCGCCCGGAGCATTGGCGAGAATCGTGGCGACCTCCGCCTGGCCCCCGTTGCTGATCCACTGCTTGCGACCGTTGAGCCGGTAGGCGACCACCTGATCGCCGTCCAGGACCGGCGTCGCCGTGGTGCGCAGGGCGGCGAGGTCGCTGCCCGCCTCCGGCTCCGTCGCCCCGTAGGCCATCAGAATGCCCTCCTCGGCGATCCGGCCGAGCCAGCGACTGCGCTGTTCTTCGCTTCCGCCGACCCGGATCGGATCGCTTCCCAGGAAGGTCGCGAGGAGGCCCGTGGCCACCCCCACGTCGACGCGAGCCAGCTCTTCGCAGCAGCGGTAGGTGTCGAACGCGCCTCCACCGAGCCCCCCGTAGGCCTCCGGGATGAAGAGAAGCTGAATGCCGAGCTCGGGACCGCACATCTCGCGGACGATCTCGATCGGCATCTCATCCCGCGCGTCGAAGTCGAGCAGAACCTCGGGCTGGAGGTTCTGCTTGGCGAAGTCGCGCAGGGAGTCGAGCACGACTTCGAGGGTTTCGGCGTCGAGTCCGGTGGGCATCGGCGAACCCCGTGTCTATGGAAGCACGCGGACCTCGCGGATCCGCGGCGTGTGGTGTGTCGAAGACGGACCAGTCGGCGCCGACTGTCCTGAGGGGCGAGATGTCGGCCAGCCGACACCTCGGAAACCTCGCAGCCGCCGGGTCCGTCGAGTCGCCGCTCCTAGGAGTGCCTGTCCAACCAACTCACCCGGCATTGCGAGCGCGCGAGTATACAATAGGGTCGCAGCGTGTGGGAGTTCGCGAATCGGCACAGCGCAATCGCGATTGCCGTCGTGAGGACAGGGGGTTGACTCGTTCGTGACAGCCGAGGTGCTCACCGGAGTCGGCGCGCTGGGGGGGCTCACGTTCACGCTCGCGACTCTCCTCGTCGTCGCCAACCGGCGCCTCCACGTCGAGGAGGACCCGCGCCTGGACGTCGTCGAGGACATGCTGCCGCGGGTCAACTGCGGCGCCTGCGGCTACCCGGGCTGCCGTCCCTTCGCCGAGGCGCTGATCGGGCGCGAGGTGCTTCCCGGCAAGTGCACGGTGAGCGACGCGGCCGGCCACGAGACCATCGCCGCGTTCCTCGGAGTCGATGTCGGCGCCGAAGAGAAGCGGGTCGCCCGGCTCGCCTGCGCCGGGGGCAACAACGTCGCCCGGGCCCGCGCACACTACGACGGCGTGACCTCCTGCCGGGCTGCCTCCCTGGTCGCCGGCGGCGGAAAGGCGTGCTTCTGGGGCTGTCTCGGCCTGGGTGACTGCGAGACCGCCTGCGACTTCGACGCGATCCGCATGGATCCCCAGGGGCTACCGCAGGTGGACGAGGACCTGTGCACCGCCTGTGGAGATTGCGTGGAGGTCTGCCCCAAGGATCTCTTCTCCATCCATCCGGCCTCGCACCGCCTGTGGGTGGCCTGCCGGTCGCTCGGGGCGGGTGACGGGCTCCTCGAGGACTGCGCCGTCGCCTGCACGGCCTGTGGGCGTTGCGAGATGGATGGACCCGGACTCGTCACGATGCAGGGCAACCTGCCCGTGGTCGACTACTCTGCAGACCACACGACGCGCGTCCCCATCGAACGCTGCCCCACCGGTGCGATCGTATGGATCGATGCAGTCGCCGGCCCCCAACGGGGCAGAGCGGCCCCACCCATCGTACGGCGCACGGCGCGACCCGACGCAGCGACCTGAGCCAGGAGAATTCATGCGCATGCGACGCAACGGAGAGAAGAGCAAGCCCCGCTACCCCGGTGTCCGCGCCGCCATGGACGGCAACACCGCGGTCATCGTGTGCGAGCAGGAGTCCAGCGACGCGGCTGGCGCCTACCCGATCACGCCCTCGACCCAGATGGGCGAGTACTGGGCCGAGGCCGCGGCCGCAGGGCACCGCAACGTGTCCGATCGCCCTCTCATCTTCATCGAGCCGGAGGGCGAGCACGCCGCTGCCGCGGTCACGGCCGGGATGGCCATGACCGGCCTGCGCGCCGCCAACTTCTCGTCCGGCCAGGGCATCGCCTACATGCACGAGTCGCTCTACGCCGCCGTCGGCAAGCGACTCACCTACATCCTGAACGTGGGCGCCCGGGCCATGACCAAGGCGACCCTCAACGTCCACGCGGGCCACGACGACTACCACTGCATCGACGACACCGGCTTCTTCCAGGTCTTCGCGCGCGACGCCCAGTCGGCGGCGGACCTGAACATCATCGCCCACCGGATCGCGGAGCTCGCGCTGAATCCGGGAGCCGTGGCACAGGACGGCTTCCTCACGACCCACCTCATCGAGTCGATCATGGCACCCGAGCGCGAGCTCATCGCCGAGTATCTCGGACGTCCGGACGACCTGATCGACACGCCGACGGCCGCCCAGCGCATCATCTACGGGGAGACACGCCGCCGCATTCCGCTCCTCTGGGACGTGGACAACCCGGTGATGTCGGGCGTGGTCCAGAACCAGGACGCCTACATGCAGAGCGTGGCTGCCCAGCGGCCCTTCTTCTTCGACCACATCCAGGAGCTCGCGGACCGCGCCTTCGAGGAGTTCGCCCAGCTCACCGGACGCCGTCACGCGCGGGTCCAGGGCTACCGCCTGCACGATGCGGAGTACCTGATCCTGGGCCAGGGGAGCCTGATTCCCACCGCGGAGGCCGTGGCCGACCACCTGCGCGAGACGCGCGGGATCCGCGTCGGTGTCGTCAACCTGGTGATGTTCCGGCCCTTCCCCGCCGACCTCCTGGGACCCATCCTGCGCGGCCGCAAGGCCGTCACCGTGCTCGAGCGCCTCGACCAGCCGCTCGCCGCCGACCTCCCGCTGGCGCGCGAGATCCGCAGCACGATGAGCAAGTGCCTCGAGAACGGCCGCAATCCGAAGCAGCCGGTCTACCCGGAGCTGGAGACCTATCGCCGGCTCGAGGACGCTCCGCCGATCTACTCGGGCTCCTTCGGGATGGGGAGCCGCGACCTGCAGCCGGAAGGCGTGGTGGGAGCCGTCGAGAACATGCTCCCGGACGGCCCCCGCAAGCCGTTCTTCTACCTGTCGATCGACTTCCTTCGCGACGAGCCCGTCACGCCGAAGCAGTCGTTGCACCAGGAGACCATCGAAGAAGCCTACCCCCACGTGCGCGATCTGGCGGTGCGCGGCTCCGAGAACCCCAACCTGATGCCGGACGAGAGCATCACCGTGCGCTTCCACTCGGTCGGCGGCTGGGGCGCCATCACGACCGGCAAGAACCTCGCGATGACCCTCTTCGACCTGCTCGACTGGCACATCAAGGCCAACCCGAAGTACGGATCGGAGAAGAAGGGCCAGCCCACCACCTACTACCTCTCCGCCGCACCCGAGCCCATCCGCGTGAACTGCGAGTACTTCTACGTGGACGTCGTGCTCTCGCCCGACCCGAACGTCTTCCAGCATACGAACGCGCTCGCCGGCCTGAAGGAAGGCGGCATCTTCATCATCCAGAGCGAGCACGGAGGCCGGAAGACCTGGGAGGAGATCCCCCCCGCCTTCCAGCAAATCATCCTCGACAAGGGCATCCGGGTCTTCGCGCTGGACGCCTTCAAGATCGCCCGCGAAGAGGCGACCGATCCCGACCTGCAGCTGCGCATGCAGGGAATCGCGTTCCAGGGGGCCTTCTTCGCGGCCTCCCCCGTCATGGAGATGGCGAAGCTCGACGAGGGCCGACTCCTCGAGGCCATCCGCCAGCAGCTTCAGCACAAGTTCGGCGCCAAGGGCGCTCGCGTGGTCGAAGACAACATCCGCGTGGTGAAGCGCGGCTTCGACGAGCTGGAGCGGGTGGAGACGGCCGAGATCAGCGAGCCCGAGGCCGGCGAGCGCGCCCTCTCCGCCGGACCGCCCGTGCCGGTGATGGTCGAGCCGATCCCCGAGAGCCAGGCGCCGATCACCGACATCCACCGCTTCTGGGAGCAGACCGGGAGCTTCTATGCGCGGGGAATGGGAAGCGACAACATCACGGACCCCTTCATCGGCCTGGGCGTGATCCCGGCCGGCTCGGCGCTGTTCCGCGACATGACCCAGATCCGCTTCGAGCACCCCGAGTGGGACCCGGAGAAGTGCACCGCCTGCGGCGACTGCTACACGGTCTGCCCCGACACCGCGATCCCCGGGCTCGTGAACGACGTCGGCGAGATCCTCGACACGGTGGTCAAGCGCGTCCGCAAGCGCGGACAGGACCTGGCGCACCTGCCGCGGGCCGTGCGCTGGCTCGAGCGCAACCTGCGTCCGCTGCTCGATGCGGCCGACGAGTCCGAGCCCGTCGATGCGCTGCTCGAGGAGGCGATCGAGAAGACGATCCAGACGGCGGAGATCGACGACGCCGAGCGCGGCGCCCTGGGCAAGGAGTTCGACCTGTTCCGGGAAGAGCTCGGCGAGTTCCGCTTCGCCCTCTCGCGGCCCTACTACACCCTTCCCGAGAAGCGCGAGAAGGGATCGGGCGGGCTCCTCTCGATCAACGTGAACCCGAACACCTGCAAGGGCTGCAAGGAGTGCGTCGAGGTCTGTGACGACGACGCCCTGCGCATGGTGCCCCAGACCGACGGCTCGATCGCCACGCTCCGGCGCAACTGGGACTTCTGGCTCGACCTGCCGACGACGCCGAAGAAGTTCATCCGCGTGGACGACCTCGAGGAGGGCGTCGGCGCGCTCGAGACGATCCTGCTGGACAAGAAGGCGTACGAGGCCTTCACGAGCGGCGATGGCGCCTGTCTCGGCTGCTCCGAGAAGACCGCCATCCACCTCTTCGTCGCCACCGTCGAGGCTCTGATGCTGCCCCGCGTGGCGAACCACCTGGAGCACCTCGGGGAGCTCATCACCCGCCTCGAGCGGCACGTGCAGCTCCAGCTCGTCGGCGACATCGACGTCAGCGACCCGACACGGATCGCCAACATCGTCGGCTCGATCGGCGACGGCGACCTGACACTCGCCGAGATCGCAGAGCGCATGGACCGTGAGCGGGGCAGCCGGGCGATCGATCCGGCCTGGCTGGGGCGCATGAGCGGCCTGCTGGCCCGCCTCAAGAACCTGCGCTGGCGCTACGAGGAAGGCGTCACCGGGCGCGGTCGCTCCACCATGGGGATGCTCAACGCAACCGGCTGCACGTCGGTCTGGGGCAGCACCTACCCCTTCAACCCCTACCCGTTCCCGTGGGCCAACCACCTGTTCCAGGACTCCCCGTCGGTCGCCATGGGCGTCTTCGAGGGTCACATGGCGCGGATGGCCGAGGGCTTCAAGGCAGTGCGCGAAGCCGAACTCGAGCTCGCCGGCAAGTACGTTCCCGCGGAGCACGACGAGTTCCTCGCCAACTTCGACTGGCGCCAGTTCAGTGATGCCGAGTGGGATCTCTGCCCGCCGGTGGTCGCAGTGGGCGGCGACGGCGCGATGTACGACATCGGCTTCCAGAACCTCTCCCGGCTGATGGCCTCCGGCCACCCGATCAAGGTCCTCGTGGTCGACACCCAGGTCTACTCGAACACGGGCGGCCAGGCGTGCACGTCGGGGTTCATCGGCCAGGTGTCGGACATGGCCCAGTACGGACCGGCGATCAAGGGGAAGCAGGAGCCGCGCAAGGAGATCGGCCTGATCGGAATGGCGCACCGCACCACCTACGTGCTCCAGAGCACCATCGCCCAGCCGGGCCACATGATCGAGGGCTACATCAAGGGCCTCAAGGCCCGTCGGCCCGCGCTCTTCAACATCTACAGCTCGTGCCAGCCCGAGCACGGCATCGGCGACGACATGAGTGCCGCCCAGGCCAAGCTGGCCGTCGAGTCGCGGACCTATCCGCTCTTCCGCTACGACCCCGACGCCGGCGAGACCCCGGACGAGTGCTTCGATCTCGAAGGGAACCCCGCGCCGAACGAGGACTGGCCCAGCTATACCCTTCGCTACAAGGACCGCGGCCGCGAGAAGACGATGGAGATCCCGCTCACCTTCGTCGACTTCGCCGTCACCGAAGCCCGCTTCCGCAAGCACTTCCGCATGGCGCCGCGGGATACCTGGAACGACAAGATGGTGCCCCTGGCGGAGTTCCTCGAGCTCGATCCGGGCGATCGCGAGGACCGCTTCCCCTTCGTCTGGTCGGTGGATCGCAACGACGAGCTCACGCGGCTGATGGTCGACAGCGCGATGGTGGAATCGTGCGAGGACCGGCGTCACTTCTGGCGCATGCTGCGCTCGCTGGCCGGAGTCGCCGGCGGGGAGGTCTCGCGCGAGGATCTCGAGGCCGAGATCCGGCGCGAGGTCGTGGGCACCCTGGCCGCCAACCTGATGCGCCTCGCGGACGGGGACGGGGCGGAGGCCGCCGCGCCGATCGTCCCGGCGCTCGAGGCCGCGGCGGCGCCGGCCGAGGACGTCCCCGCAGCCGGCGACGGGATGGCACCCTGGATCGACACCGAGGACTGCACCTCGTGCGACGAGTGCATCGACATCAACCCCCAGATCTTCGCCTACGACGCGAACGGCAAGGCCTACATCAAGGACGCGACAGCCGGCCCCTATCGGGACCTGGTCAAGTCCGCCGAACGCTGCACCGCCCAGGTCATCCACCCGGGCCTGCCGCGCGACCGCAAGGAGAAGGACATCGACAAGTGGATCGAGCGGGCCGCCAAGTACAACTAGCAGGCGCCGTTCCCGATCCAGCGGGACGACGCGGAGCCCCAGCGGATGCGACTCCTCGGCCTCAAGACCTTCCGACACGGCGTCCATCCGCCGGAGGAGAAGTCGGAGACCCGCGACCTCCCGATCCGGCAGTTTCCCTTCGCGCCGGTGCTCGCCATCCCCCTCTCCCAGCACCTGGGCCGCCCCTCGCGGCCCGTCGTCCGGGACGGGGAGAAGGTGACGCGGGGACAGTGCATCGCGGAGGCCGACGGCGACCTGTCGGTGCCGATGCACGCCCCGGCCTCGGGTCGGATCGTTCGCGTCGCACCGATGCCGAGCATCAGCGGCCGCATGGTGGACGGCATCTTCCTCGAGCCGCAGCCCGGCTCCACCCAGGAGACCCTCGAGGGCGAACCCTGCCCTCTGGAGGGGTCGAGCCCGGAGGAGATCCTGCGGGCGATCCAGGACGCGGGAATCGTGGGGCTCGGCGGCGCGGCGTTCCCCACCCATATCAAGCTGCGCATCCCGGAGGGTGGGAGCGCGGACGCGCTCATCATCAACGGCGCGGAATGCGAGCCCTACCTCACCACCGACCATCGCGTGATGCTCGAGCAGCGCGAGGACGTCTTCACGGGGATCCGCTACGTGCTCGCCGCCAGCGGTGCCGAGCGCGCGATCATCGCCGTCGAGGCGAACAAGCCGGACGCCGCCGCCCACCTGCGTGAAGGGCTCCCCGGCGATCTGCCGGTGTCGGTCGAGGTGCTTCCCGTCAAGTACCCGCAGGGCGCCGAGAAGATGCTCATCGGCGCCCTGCTCGGCCGGAAGGTCCCGCCGGGCCGACTGCCCATCGACGTGCACGCGCTCTGCGTCAACGTGGCCACCTGCGCGGAGATCGGCAGGCTGCTCCCGCACGGCCGCGGCATCCAGGAGCGGGTCGTCACCGTGACCGGGCCCGCCGTGCGACGCAAGGGGAACTACCGCGTCCCGATCGGAACCCCCCTCCGCTTCCTGCTCGAGCAGGTGGGCGTCAGTGACGCCGTCTCGCGCGTCTTCCTGGGCGGGCCCATGATGGGTGCCGCGGCGTCGAGCCTGGACATCTCCATCACCAAGGGGACGTCCGGCGTCGTGGCGTTCGAGGCGAGCGAGGCGGAGCGGACCCACCAGCGCGTCTATCCGTGCATCCGCTGCGGGTACTGCGTCGACGCCTGCCCGATGTTCCTCAATCCGGCGCAGCTCGGCGTCCTGGCGCGCAACGAGGAGTTCGAGCGCATGGCCGAGGAGCACGACCTGCTGGCCTGCTTCGAGTGCGGGTCCTGCTCGTTCGTGTGCCCCTCACACATCCCGCTCGTACAGAGCTTCCGGATGGCAAAGGCCGCCGTCCGCAAGGCAAGGGCCGGATGACCCCCCAGACCGTCCGCAAGGCAAGGGCCGGATGACCCTTCAGACCGTCCGCAAGGCAGAGGCCGGATGACCGTCCAGGCCATCCGCTATTCAGAGGCCGGATGACCTCGGCCAGCCGCACCCTCGAGATCCGCACCTCGCCCCACTTCGTGAGCGGTCACGACGTGGGCGTGATCATGTTCAACGTGGTCCTCGCCCTGCTGCCCACGGTCGCGTTCGCGATCTGGGCCTTCGGCCTCGCCGCCCTCTTCACCCTGTCCGCGGCGGTCGCGTCGTGTCTCGCCACCGAGTGGGTCGCCTGCCGCGCGACGGGACGCGAGGCCACCCTGGGCGACAACTCCGTCCTGATCACCGGAATCCTCTACGGCCTGACCCTGCCGCCGTCGTGCCCCGTCTGGATCGTCGCCCTCGGCGGCGTCGTCGCGGTGGGGCTGGGGAAGTCCATGTTCGGGGGGCTGGGACTGAACCCGTTCAACCCGGCGCTGGTCGGGCGCGCCTTCCTGCAGGCGGCGTTCCCGGTGGCGATGACGACCTTCAGCGCGCCCTTCGGCGCCGACCGCTTCGGCTCGCTCCCCGCGGCCACCCTCGCCCTGCCCTTCAGCCGCCCCACGCTCGACGCGACGAGCGGCGCGACGCCCCTCGCGCGCTGGAAGTTCGGAGGAGAGCTCACCGAGGCCAACGAGCTCGCCCTGGGACTGGTGGGCGGCTCCACGGGCGAGACCTGCGCGATCCTGATCGCCCTGGGGGGTCTCTACCTGATCGTCCGCAACATGATGAGCTGGCGGATCCCCGTCGCGATGCTCGGCACCGTCGCCCTGGCCAGTGCCGCTCTCCATGCGCTGGCGCCGGAAACCCACGCCCCGGCCCGCTTCATGCTCTTCTCGGGCGGCCTGATGCTCGGGGCCACCTTCATGGCGACCGACATGGTGGCTTCGCCGGTCACGCACCTGGGCTGCTGGATCTATGGAGCGCTGATCGGCGTGATCGTGGTGATCATCCGCGCCTGGGGCGCCATGCCCGAGGGGGTCATGTACGCGATCCTGCTGGGGAACGCCGCGTCCCCGCTGATCGACCGGGCCATCCAGCCCCGCGTCTTCGGCGGCGCGGGGGGCGGGAGCGGGCCATGACCGGCGCAGTCCAGCCGCAGACGGCGCCGTCCTCGATGGGGATGTTCCGCGCCATGGTGGGCGTCGGCCTCGTCTGCGGGCTCCTCATCGTGAGCGCCCATATCGGAACGCGACCCGCCATCGAGCGCAACCGCGCCGAGGCCCTGCGCCGCGCGATCTTCCAGGTGGTCGCGGGCGCCGAGGCCTTCGAGACCTACGTCTACCTCGAAGACGGCCGCTTCGAGCGCGAAACGCCCGAGACCGCCCTGCCCGGGCCGCGGGTCTACGCCGCCTACGACGCGGGCGGCGGCCTCGCGGGCGTGGCCATCGAGGCCGCGGGCATGGGGTACCAGGACGTGATCCGGGTGCTCTACGGCTACGCCTTCGAGAGCCAGGCCATCGTCGGGATGCAGGTTCTCGAGAGCCGCGAGACCCCGGGGCTGGGCGACCGCATCGAGACCGATCCGGCGTTCCGGGCCAACTTCGAGCAGCTCGACGTCTCGCTGGCTCCCGACGGCGAGGGCCTCGCAAACCCCGTGGAGGCGGTGAAGCAGGGGGAGAAGGAGCACCCCTGGCAGATCGACGGGATCACCGGGGCGACGATCTCGGCGGTGGCCATCGCCGACATCCTCGCGAGCAGCACGGCGGAGTGGATCCCCCGCCTGCAGCGACGCCGGACCGACTTCGAGGGAGGACCCTGACCGATGCCGCCGGACGCCGGTCGCGCGGAGCCCACCAACGCCGAAGAGTTCATGAAGGGACTCTGGGAGGAGAACCCGGTCTTCGTCCAGGTGCTCGGGATGTGCCCCGCCCTGGCCGTCTCCAATACGGCCCTGAACGCCCTGGCGATGGGTCTCGCCACCCTCTTCGTGGTGACCGCCTCGAACGCCGTCGTGTCGGCCCTGCGCCCCTTCGTGCCCAAGCAGGTCCGCATCGCCACCTACATCCTCGTGATCGCCACGTTCGTCACCATCGTGGACATGACGATCCAGGCGATCAGCCTCGACCTGCACCGGGCGCTGGGCGCGTTCATCTCGCTGATCGTGGCGAACTGCCTGATTCTCGGGCGCGCGGAGGCGTTCGCATCGCGCAACGGGATCGGGCGCTCGGTCCTGGACGGACTGGGCATGGGCGCGGGCTTCACCCTGGCGCTCTTCTCCCTGGGTGCCGTGCGCGAGATCCTGGGCGCGGGCACGCTCTTCGGCCTGTCCGTCCTGCCCTCCGGATTCGAGCCCTGGGTGGTCATGCTGCTGCCGAGCGGGGGCTTCTTCACGCTCGCGGCCTGGCTCCTGCTCTTCAACGCTCTCGAGAGGAAGGAGGACGCGAAGTGAGTGGCGATCCCCTCTGGTCGATCTTCATCAACGCCTGCCTGATCAACAACTTCGTGCTGGCCTACTTCCTGGGGCTCTGCCCCTTCCTCGGCGTCTCCGGGCAGCTCGCGACGGCCACGCGGATGGGCGGCGCGGTGACCTTCGTGATGCTGGTGAGCTCGGTGTGCGCCTTCGGCATCCAGCACGCCGTGGTCGCGCTGGACGCGCCCTATCTGCGGCTGATCGCCTTCATCGCGGTGATCGCCTCGACCGTGCAGCTCGTGGAGATGTTCATCAAGAAGGTGAGCCCGGCCCTGTTCCGCAGCCTCGGGATCTTCCTGCCCCTGATCACCACCAACTGCGCCATCCTCGGCCTGGCGCTCTTCCAGACCAACAAGGGGTTCGGGTTCTTCGAGTGCATCGCCTACGCCCTCGGCGCGGGAGCGGGCTTCACGCTGGCCCTGGTCCTGATGGCGGGCCTGCGCGAGAAGCTCGCCCTGGAGAGTGTGCCGGACGTGACCCGCGGGGCGGCGCTCTCACTCGCCCTGGCGGGCCTGCTCTCCCTGACGTTCATGGGATTCGCCGGACTCGGAGGCTGAAGTCGTGATCGAATCCTATGCTATCGGAGCGATCGGAGTCGCCGCGCTGGCGGGAGCCTGGCTCGGTGTGCAGATCGCGTGGGGCCGGAGCTTTCCCGACGACAGCTCGGAGCCCGACGTGCTCGCGCGCCGGGGCTGCTCGGGCTGCGGGCTGCGTGGACCGTGCGAGAAGAGCCGTCCCGAGGAGGAGGACCCGTCATGAGCGAAGGCGTGAAGCATCTGTCGGACTACGAAACCGGGACTCGCTACCGCGCGACAGTGGTCTCGAGCGAGCGGATCACCGAGGAGAGCGCCGCCGAGGAGGTCCGCGAGATCGTCCTGGACGTGGATCGCGAGGACTTCGCCTACGACCTGGGCCAGTCGATCGGCGTCGTGGTGCCCGGAGAAGACAGCTTCGGGGACCACCACCACTTCCGCCTCTACAGCGTCGCCGATCTCCCCGAACGGGGCGCCGACGATCGGCCCCGCATCAAGATCTGCGTGCGCCGCTGCTTCTACGTGGACGAGTACAGCGGCGAGCGCTACCCCGGCGTGGCCTCGAACTTCCTGTGCGACCGCAGGTCCGGCGATTCGTTTCTCATCACCGGCCCCTTCGGCCCCCCCTTCGAGCTGCCCGAGGACCCCGACGCCGACCTGATCCTGATCGGCAGCGGCACCGGGATCGCCCCGTTCCGCGTGTTCGTGAAGCAGCTCTACCGGAACGTCCCCGAGCGGCGCGGACGCGTCTGGCTCTTCCACGGCGCACGCACCGGGCTCGAGATGATCTACCGGAACGACGCGGTGGACGACTTCGTCCAGTACTACGACCGGGATACCTTCGAGGCCTTCGAGGCCTTCAGCCCGCGCCCGAGCTGGGGCGAACGGATCGCCTGGGATGGGGCGATCCGCGAGCGCGGCGAGCAGCTCTGGGAGATGCTCGGAGACCCCCGCACACGGGTCTACGTGGCGGGTCTGGAGCAGATGCTGGAGGAGCTCGACGAGGTCTTCGCCGAGCTGGCCGGCTCCGACAAGGAATGGGAACGCCGCAAGGCCGAGCTTCGGGCCGGGGGGCGCTGGGTCGAGCTCGTCTACTGAGGCACTCTGGGCGCGGGCGATCGCGACGGATTCCCGACGGGTTAGGGGCTTCCCGGCTGGGAGTGGTATGATTCGCCCCAACGTGAGGGGGCGATGGGCGGGCTCTTCCATCTGAACGATCTCGACTGGTTCGACGAGCTCTCCGACGACGAGAAGAGCCGTCTGGAGCAGGCGGCTCACACCAAGAGCTTCAACGGCGGGCAGATGATCTTCCGCCCCTCCTCGGAGCCCCACTCGCTCTTCCTGCTGAAGGACGGCGCGGTGCGCATCTACCGCGTCTCCGGAGAGGGCAGCGAAGCGACCTTCGGCTACGTCCGCCCCGGCGAGGTGTTCGGCGAGCTGGCGGCGATCACCGGACGCTCGCGGGAGAGCTACGCCGAGGCCGTCGGCCACGCGGTCGTATGGCAGATACCCATCGACCTGTTCCGCAAGCTCATGGGATCGCGTCCGGGCATCGGTCGCGCCGTCGCGAAGCAGGTCGGCGACCGGCTGAAGCGCATCGAGAGCCGCGTCGAAGGCCTGATGTTCCGCGACGCCCGCACCCGCCTGGCGATCATCCTGCGCGAGCTGGGCGACCACTTCGGGATCGACGGCGAGGGTGGAATCGAGATCGACGGCGATTTCACCCAGAGCGAGCTCGCCACGCTCGTCGGCTGCAGCCGCCAGACCCTGAACCAGTGCCTGCGCGACCTGGGAGAGCAGGGGCTGGCGGAGATGAAGCGGCGCCGGCTCCGATTGCCGGACCCGGCCGGGCTGCGCGAGTTCATCGACAAGGCCACGCTGCGCGCCTGAGCCCGCGAGTCCTGCTGGCGGCCGACCCAGCGACGCCAGCGGTGCGTCCCGATGGCGCGGGTGGAGGAGCGCCGCGTCGAGCCGCTGCGCGACCTCCGGCCCTCGGACCCGTTCGCGGGTCCGAGGGCCGTGCCGCTCGGCGCGTCGAGCGCGCCCTCAGCTGTCGGGCGGGCCCTCAGCCGTCGAGCGCGCCCCTCAGCTGTCGAGCGCCGCCTGCGCAGCTGCCAGACGGGCGATGGGCACCCGGAAGGGGGAGCAGGACACGTAGTCGAGCCCCAGCCGGTGACAGAGCGCGATGCTCTCGGGATCGCCGCCGTGCTCGCCACAGATGCCCAGGCCGATGTCCGGCCGCACCGCTCGTCCGTCCTCGACCGCGATCTGGATGAGGCGCCCCACCCCCCCCTCGTCGATCGTGGCGAAGGGATTGCGCGGCAGGATGTCGTTGCGGATGTAGTGCATCAGGAAGCCGGACTCGGCGTCGTCTCGGGAGATCCCGCAGGTCGTCTGGGTGAGGTCGTTGGTCCCGAACGAGAAGAACTGGGCTCGCTCGGCCAGCTCTCCGGCGGTCAGGGCGGCTCGCGGGATCTCGATCATCGTCCCGAAGCGGTAGGGGATCTCCAGGTTCTGCTCCTGCATCACCTCCCGGGCCTCCTCCTCGAGGGCCGTCTGCTGGACCTCCAGCTCGCGCACGTGGTGTGTCAGCGGGATCATCACCTCCGGCTCCACCTCGAGCCCCTCCCGGCTCACCTGGCAGGCCGCCTCGAAGATCGCGCGCACCTGCATGCGGGTCAGCTCCGGAATCAGGATCCCGAGGCGCACCCCGCGCGTGCCCAGCATGGGATTGGACTCGCGCAGCGTCTCGACGCGCTCCAGGAAGTCCTGCTTGCCGCGGATGTCCTCCAGGGCCTGGTCGATCTCACTCATCGTGGAGTGGTGCTGCAGGCGCACCTTCAGGTCGGCGAGATCCTGGATCAGCTCGTCGTAGTTGGGGAGGAACTCGTGGAGCGGGGGATCGAGCAGCCGGATCACGACGGGAAGTCCGTTCATCGCCCTGAACAGGCCCGCGAAGTCCTCCCGCTGCATCGGAAGCAGCTCGCTGATGGCCTCCCGGCGCTCGCTCGCGGACTTCGCGAGGATCATGCGCTGCACGATCGGCAGGCGGGTGGTCTCGAAGAACATGTGCTCGGTGCGGCACAGCCCGATCCCCGCCGCGCCGTAGTCGCGAGCCCGCTGGGCGTCGCGCGGGTAGTCCGCGTTGGCCCGGACGTCGAGACGACGGAACTCGTCGGCCCACTCGAGGATCTTCAGGAGATACGGGTTCTTGAGGTCCGGCACCGCGGTCACGAGCTTGCCTTCGTAGACGTGCCCGTTCGTGCCGTCGATCGAGAGCCACTCACCCTCGGCGACGACGATCTCGCCCACCTTCAGCTCCCGCTCGTCCATGTCGAGCACCATGTCGGAGGCGCCCACGACGGCCGGCTTGCCGAACTGGCGGGCCACCAGGGCCGCATGGCTCGTGCGCCCGCCCTTCAGCGTCACGATCCCCTTGGCGGCCAGCATGCCGTGCACGTCGTCCGGCTTCGTCTCGGGCCGCACCATGATGACCTCGCGGCCCTCCTCGGCCCAGCGCTCGGCCGTGTCCGCGTCGAAGGCCACCACGCCTACGGCCGCGCCGGGCGATACGTTCAGCCCGCTGGCGATCGGCTGGCTGGCCTCGCGGGCCTCCCGATCGAGCTGGGGATGCAGGAAGAAGTCCACCTGGTCCGGCTTCACGCGCCGGACCGCCTCCTCCCTGGAGATCAGCCCCTCGCCCGCCATGTCCACGGCGATGCGCACCTCCGCCTGGGCGGTGCGCTTCCCGTCGCGGGTCTGGAGCACCCAGAGCTTCCCGCGCTCGACCGTGAACTCCATGTCCTGCATGTTGCGGTAGTGCGCCTCGAGCGCGGTGGCCGCCGCCTTCAGCTCCGCGTGCATCTCGGGCATGGCCTGTGCCAGATCGCCGAGCGGCTGGGTCTCGCGGATCCCCGCCACCACGTCCTCACCCTGGGCGTTGACCAGGAAGTCGCCCTCGAGCTCGGGCTCGCCGTTCGACGCGTTGCGCGACATGGAGACACCGGTGGCGCAGTCGTCGCCCATGTTGCCGAACACCATCGTCTGGATGTTCACCGCCGTGCCGAGATCGTGGGCGATTCCCGCGGCGTTGCGGTAGTCGATGGCCCGCTTCCCGTTCCACGAGCGAAACACCGCCTCGGTCGCCTGGCGGAGCTGCTCGAAGGGGTCCTCGGGGAAGCCGGCACCCGCGTAGCTCTGCACGGTCTCCCGGAAGCGCATCGTCACCGCCCGCCAGTCGTCCGCCGAGAGCTCCGAGTCCTCGACCACGTCGGCCTCGCGCTTGGCGCGGGAGATCACGGCCTCGAACAGCTCGTCGGGCACGCCGAGCACGACGTTGCCGAACATCTGGACCAGACGGCGGTAGAGGTCGTAGACGAAGCGCGGGTCGCCGGTGAGGCGCACCATGCCCTCGACGACCGCGTCGTTCAGGCCGATGTTCAACACCGTGTCCATCATCCCGGGCATGGAGAAGCGCGCGCCCGAGCGACACGACACGAGCAGCGGGTTCTGGGGATCGCCGAAGCGCCGGCCCACGTCCCGTTCGACCTCGCCGATCGCTTCGAGCACCTCCTCCCACATGCCTTCGGGGAAGGTCTCTCCAGCTTCCAGGAACGCATTGCACGCCTCGGTGCTGACCGTGAAGCCGGGCGGTACCGGAATGCCCAGTCCCGTCATCTCCGCGAGGTTGGCGCCCTTCCCGCCGAGCAGCCCGCGCACGTCGTCGCGCTCGCCGCCGACGCGGCTTCGGACCTTCTCGAACTCGCTGAAGAGATGAACGTAGCTCCGCTCCTGATCCGCCATGAATCCCCCCCTACACCGCTCTGCGTGCGGCCTGGTGTGCCCTTCCGGACGTGGTCTGTCTGTGCGCAGAGAGTATCGAGTGGACGGGCCTCGTGCGGAGTCGGCCAGGCGACAGTCTGGGGCAGAAATCGCGAGGTCCCCCCGGGTTGGCCTCACTTTCGAGCACGAACGTGCACGCTCGTCACCCCGTCCAGCAGCGCCAGGGCCTCGTCCGGGGTAACCCCGATCCGCTCCGCTCCCTCCAGGATCTGGGGATCGTCCGCCGTGAAGGCCCGTGCGAAGCCCGCCTCGCCGGCGACCTCGACATCGCGGAAGCCGGCGGCCTCGATCGTCGCGAGGTAGTCGTCGCGCAGGCTCGCACCGCCCACGCAGCCCAGGTAGGCGTCGATCCTGCCCACCAGCGCCTCCGGCAGCGGCCGCTCGAGCACCACGTCGGAGATCATCAGCCGGCCGCCCGGACGCAGCACACGCCAGGCCTCGCGGAACGCCCGCTCCTTCTCCGGCGACAGGTTGATCACGCAGTTCGAGATGACCACGTCGACGCTGTCGTCGGCGACGGGGAGATCCTCGATGGTGCCCTTGCGGAACTCCACGTGGTCGTGGCCGGCCGCCTGCGCGTTCGCGCGGGCCTTCTCGAGCATGGCATCGGTCATGTCGACGCCGATCACGCGGCCCTCCGGACCGACGCGAGGCGCCGCCAGGAAGGCGTCGAAGCCCGCGCCCGAGCCCAGGTCGAGGACGACCTCGCCCGGCGCAAGTGACGCCAGAGCGGTGGGGTTGCCGCAGCCCACGCCGAGGTTGGATCCCTCCGGCACCTCGGCCAGCGCCTCCTCCGAGTAGCCGATCCGTCGCGCCGCCCGGTCGGCCTGCGCCCCGCCGTGATCGGCGACCCGCGTATAGCCCTCGCGGACCGCCGCCCGGATCTCGTCGGGTCCTCCCAGCCGATCACCGCCCCCCGTCGCCGCGATCTCGTCCGCGTCGGAGGCGACGCCGTCCTTCCTCGGGATACCCTGCTGGACGAACGCATCGCCGTCGGCCCACTCCCCATGCGCAGTCAGCCAGAGCCGCACCAGATGCCGCCTGCGCGCCGGCTCGTCGTGGTCCACGAACGCGGTCCGCGCGTGCAGGACCGCGTTGTTCTTGACGTAGTTGATCTCGCCCGGCTCGAGGTGCATCTCCAGGTGGAAGCCGGGGTCCTCGGCGATGGCATCGATCAGCTCGAGCAGCTCGTCCTGCTCGGGCGTGAGCCGCGGCACCTGCGGGTGACGCTGCGCCTTGCGGATGTACCAGGGGATGTAGAAGAAGGTGAGCCGGCCCTCCTCGTAGCGGCAGATCGGAAGGCTGAAGAAGGAATCCTCCCCCTCGGCCTGCTCGTCGTTCCGGTCCCAGTAGAAGGGCTCGTAGAGGAGCGCCACCAGATCGGGCCTGCGCCGCAGGATCTCGTTGTAGAGCGCGCTGGTGCTGACCAGCCTGTTCGCGCCCCCCGAGCGGCCCTGCCGGATGCAGAGCAGGCCCACCAGATCCGAGCCATCGCTGTGGAAGCCCAGCTCGACCCGCGTCTTGTAGAGACGCACGGAGGTGTCGAGCGGATCTGCCCCGGTGTCGCGAACGTGGCCCAGCACGTCGCCCGCCGCGTTCTGCGAGACGGCCGTCCCCATGTGCAGCCCGATCCCCCAGTGGATGAGGGCCAGATCCGCATCGTCGTGAACCTCCACGGGGATCCCCTTCACGTTGACGAACCCACGGCCGTGCTGCAGCGCCTCCATCCACTCCGCGATCGCCGGTCCCAGCACGGGCAGCGGGAAGTCCGCGCGGGTGAGCTCGGCGAGCGGCTTGCCCGTGGCCCGGGCCGCGGCGAGGGCGCGCTCGAGATCGGCGACCTCGTCCGGCGTGAGCCGTCGGATCCAGTCGTCGCTCTCCTGCAGCTCGGGGCCGTGCCAGGTGGAGGGGGTCGAGAGGGGCTCGCGGGCGATCGAGGTCATGGGGGCTCCTTGTCTCGAGGGTCGATGCGTCAGCACTCGCCGCCGTCCACCCCGCGACAGCAGTTCGCGGTCAGGAAGGCGATCAGCTGGTTCACCGCGGGGAAGTCGGGGCTGTAGATCCTCGACCTCCCGCGCCGCTCGCAGCACACCAGCCCCGCCCCCTTGAGCTCCTTCAGGTGGAACGAGAGGGTGGCCGGAGGGATGCCGAGCAGCGCGGCGATCGCGCCGGCCGAGAGCCCTTCCGGGCCGGCCTGGACGAGCACCCGGAAGACGTCGAGGCGGGTCTCCTGGGCCAGCGCTCCGAGAGCACTCACGGCGAGCTGCTTTTCCATATTTCCAAGTTTATGGAAATCTAGAATCGAGTCAATCCCCATCGTCTGGGTTCGCTGCCGCGCCTCCGGAGGAGCCCCGCCGCGCTCGTTAGAATGCGCGCGGGCCCGGCAAGCGGCGCGGCGTGCCGGCGTGCCGCCAACAGCGAGGAGGAGCGAGGTGTCGGAGTCCGCACTGCGGTTGGTGATCGTGGGGGGCGTGGCGGGAGGCGCCTCCGCGGCGACGCGCGCCCGGCGGCTGGACGAGCGAGCCGAGATCGTCCTCCTGGAGCGGGACGACCACGTGTCCTTCGCCAACTGCGGCCTCCCCTACTACATCGGCGGCGAGATCGCCGAGCGCGGGAAGCTGTTGGTCGCCACGCCCGAGCTCCTGCGCTCCCGCTACCGGATCGACGCGCGCGTACGCCACGAGGCGCTGGCGATCGACCGCGCCGCGAAGACCCTGACGGTGCGCGAGATCGATGGCGGGCGCGAGTACACCCTGCCCTACGACAAGCTGATCCTCTCTCCGGGCGCCACGCCCTTCGTGCCTCCGGTCGAGGGCGCGGATGCGGACGGCGTCTTCACCCTGCGCAACCTGGCGGACACCGACGCGATCCGGGCCGCGGCGGTCGAGTCCGGCGCGTCGCGCGCGGTGGTCGTCGGAGCCGGATTCATCGGCCTGGAGATGGCGGAGCAGCTCCACGGGCTCGGCATCGAGACCCGGGTCGTGGAGCTGCAGCCCCACGTGCTGCCCATGCTGGACCCGGAGATGGCACGACCTCTCGAAGACGCCCTCACCTCGCGCGGGATCCGTCTCCACACCGGAGACGGCCTGGCGCGGATCGCCGACGAGGCGGGTCGGGCCAACGCCGTGGAGCTGGCGAGCGGGGATCTCCTGCCCGCCGACCTGGTGGTGCTGGGCATCGGCGTGCGGCCCTGCACGGAGCTCGCCGCCGCTGCCGGGATCGAGCTGGGCGCGGCGCGCGGCATCCGCGTCGATGGCTTCCTGCGCACCAGCGATCCCGACGTCTACGCCGTCGGCGACGCGGTCGAGTACCCGTATGGGCCGGACGGCGAGCCGGCGCGGATCGCGCTGGCCGGCCCGGCCAACCGCGCCGGACGCCTCGCCGGCGAGCACGCCGTACGCGGCGCGAGCGCGGAGATGCCGAAGGTCTTCGGCACGGCCATCGTGCGCGTCTTCGAGCAGGCGGCCGGCCTCACCGGACTCACCCTGGCGGCGGCCCGCGAGCGCGGGATCGCGGCCGCCGCGGTCAGCGTCGTGGCCAACCACCACGCGGGCTACTTCCCGGGTGCCCGCCCGCTCACCCTCAAGCTCGTGTACGAGACGGGCGAGGGGCGCGTGCTCGGCCTCCAGGCGGTCGGCGAGGCCGGCGTCGACAAACGGCTCGACGTGGCGGCGACCGTGATGGCCCTCGGCGGCACGGTGCGCGACCTGGCCGGCCTCGACCTGGCCTACGCGCCGCCCTTCGGTGCCGCCAAGGACCCGATCCACATGGCGGCCTTCGCCGCCTGCAACGACCTGGACGGTCTCGTGCGCTTCCTGCCCGCCGACAGCGAGCTGGACGGCTACCAGGTGGTGGACGTGCGGGAGAAGGCGGAGCCCCTGGCCCTGCCCCTCGCCGACGCGAGCCACGCCCACCACATCCCGCTCGGCGAGCTCCGCGATCGCCTCGACGAGCTCGACCCGGCCCTCCCCACCGTGACGTCGTGCGCGACGGGAATGCGCGCCTACGTCGCTGCGCGCATCCTGAGCCAGAGCGGCTTCGCCGAGGTCTACGATCTCTCCGGATCAGCGACCCTGCGCGCCCGCCTGCGCCGGAAGTGAAGCGCAGCTCCGTCGCTCAGGGCGCTTCGGATGCGGGGAACTCGGCCCAGAAGACCCCGCGCAGATCGCCGACGCGGAAGCCCACCGCGCGATCGTCCGGGTAGAGCTCGCGGACCTTGGCGGCGACGTCCGCCGCGAGCGACTCACCGTGGCAGGTGGCGCAGAGCGGCTGCAGCAGGATCGGCTCGACGTACCCGGCCCGCCCGGCGCCGACGGCAACGCCGACCGGCTCTCGCTTCGACGCGTCGGCGAGGTAGGCCTCCAAGATCGGCTGCACCCAGTCCGGCGCCACGTTGGCGGGATTGCGCAGCCGGTGACTGGTCCGACCCAGGCGCACGCCTTCCCTGGCGAGGGACGCCTCGATCTGCGGGGCCTGGGCGCGGCAGGCCTCGACGGCGGCGGCCGGACCTTGCACCAGCCCGGTGCGCAGCGCGGCCTGGAGATCGCGCTTGAAGGGCGCCAGGAGCGCAGCCCCGCGCTCCAGGTCGCTCCCACCGCCATGCGCGACGCTCGCGTGGAGAGCCAGACAGAGCGCCAGACCCCAAGCGGGCACCCACCTCACACGCCGGCCCCTACTTCTGGTTCTTCGGCGGCCTCAGCGCCACGGCGATGCCTCCGACGAAGACCACGAGCATCCCCACGAAGACGCCACCGATCAGGACGGTCTCCCACGCTTCCACGCTCGCTCTCCTCCACGGCCGGCCAGCGCCGGCCCGAGGATGAGGATACAACTGCGGCGCAAGCGACGGAAGGCCTCGCCCCGCGCTCAGCGCCGAAACGCGTTGGTGTGGGTCGGCTCCGGAATCTCGTCCTCGGAGAGCGGGACGCGGATCTCCTCCGGGGTCGGCCCGATGCGCCCCACGACGTCCGAGAGCTTGGCGAGGTCGAAGCCGTACAGCTCGGCAGCGTTCTCGCCCAGCATCATGCGCACCTCGGCCTCCTCCATGTCGTGGAAGACGTGGCGCATGGCCGCACGCGTATGCGGGTAGGTTCCCTCGTAGTGCGGATAGTCGGTTCCCCAGCAGATGCGCTCCACCCCGACCACGTCGCGATCGCGCAGCTCGAGGGCCGATGCGGAGCTGGCGCCGTACCAGCAGTTGCGCCGCGCGTAGAAGCTCGGCTTCTCGGGCGGCATGGAGTCCTTGTCGAACTCGAACTCCCCCACGGCACCGGCGCGCACCCCCGCCCAAACGCGGTCGAGAAGCTGGAGCCGCTCGGGGACCCACGCGCACCCGGCTTCCGTGATGATGTACCTGAGCTTCGGGAAGCGCGCGAAGACGCCCGAGAGGATGAGGTGGGCGTAGCTGCGCGTGGAGAACCACCCCGTCTCCATCAGGCGGATCGGAAGCGACGTCGGATAGCGTCCGTAGTCCGGATTGCCCGTTCCGCCGTGGTGGTTCAGCACGACGTCGTGATCCTGGCAGACCGCCCAGAAGCGGTCGTACTCGGGCGCATAGAGCGGCAGGATGTGCGTGCAGTCGTCGGGCACGTGGGGCAGCAGGATGCCGCCCCGCAGGCCGTTCCGGGCGATCCACTCGACGTCCCGGATGGCCTCGTCGATGTCGTTCAGGTAGACCAGGCCGATGCCCGCGCGGCGCTCGGGGAACTGGTTCTGGAAGTCCACGAGCCAGCGGTT
Source organism: Myxococcota bacterium (assembly GCA_028278065.1). Classification (GTDB taxonomy): domain Bacteria; phylum Myxococcota_A; class UBA9160; order UBA9160; family JAFDET01; genus JAFDET01. Next base: position 11,638 of record JANQFA010000005.1, on the reverse strand, counting down.
GTGTGCCCGGATTCCCTCGAGGCGCAGGCGGTAGTCCTCCGGCCGCGGGTTGCCGCAGATGAGGACGCTCGTGCGGAAGAACGGCGGAACGGTGTTGGGATAGATCACCTCCCCGGCGACACCCTCGGCGTCCATGTCCCCGATTCGCTCGCCGTCGTCCCAGTTCTTGTGCTTCTTCGATCCGATGTGCTTGCGCTGGGGGTTCTTGTAGCCGCCCCGCCACTCGTCGAAGAGCTTCTGGTGCTCGGCGTCGAGGTACTCGCGGTACCCGACGACACTGGCACCGGCGTGGGCGTCCGAGGTGATGACCGTGTAGGGAGCGCTCATGGGTGGTTCGTCCGCCTCCATCCGGGGCCCGGCTCCGCTCGCTGAACAGGAGGCACAAGATACTCAATGAATATATCGAGGTCAATGTTCAGATTCGCACTGGACGCAGGCCCGTCGTCAGGATCGAGGGCAGGATCAGGGTGGCCGGAACCCGGAACACCAGGCGCTGGGATTCCACATGGAATCCGGAGCCTTGCAGCAGGTCGCGCATGCCCTCGCGGGTCGGCCAGCGGGCCGGCTCCCCGATCAGGCGGGATGCCCGATGGGCCACGTCGCCCATCACGGCGAGGGGCGGGTTCACCAGGGAGACGAGGACGCGTCCGCCCGGGGCGAGCACCCGGTAGAACTCGTCGAGGGCCGCTGCCTGGTCCGGAAACCAGTGGAACGCCTCCGTGGTGACGACCGCGTCGAACGAGCCGGAAGCGAAGGGGAGCGCCAGGGCGCTTCCCTGCACCAGGGCGTCGGCGCGGCGGCGTCGCGCAGCCTGGGCCAGCATGCCCCGCGAGAAGTCGCAGCCCACCACGTCCGCGCCGATCTCGCGCCGGATCCGCTCAGCCAGCAGGCCCGTTCCGCACGCCACATCCAGCACACGGGTGCTCCCGGCACGGCGCAGGCCCCGCAGCACGGCGTCGTGCTCCGGCCGGTAGGTCAGCCGCTGCACCAGGGGCGCGTCGTAGAAGCGCGACCAGACGTCGAAGAACCAGCGGTCGGGGCCACGACGTTCCGCCATGGCTGCAGCCTACCGCGAAGCGGGCCGGGCGCCTCCGCGCCACCCGGCGACCAACTCCTGGGCAGCGACTGCCCTTCGTCTGAGCGGCCCGCTGGCTGACGCGCGGCCCGGCCCCGTCCGGGCGCCAGCGGCACGGGTCTTGCTGAGGCTCCCTGCATGGCAGTTCGCTCCGGCGTCGGGTCGGCCGCCCCGGGTGCGGCGCCCTGGCGCGACGCCCCGCTCGAGACGACCGACCCCTTCGCGGCCTACCAGCCGCCGCCCGACACCTACGACGAGGCGTTCGACCGCGACGGTCGCCCACACCCCGCCCTGAGCGGGGTGATCGATCCGCTGCGGCGCATCGACCGCACCCACTACCGGCGCCTGCAGAAGCTGGCCGGAGATGCCTTCCTGCGCGGGGGAGTCACCTTCTCCGTCTACGCCAAGGGCGAGGGCGATCTCGACCGGATCTTCCCCTTCGATCTGATCCCCCGGGTCGTGGCCCGCCGGGAGTGGGACCGGGTCGAGGCCGGCCTGGTACAGCGCATCGCGGCGCTGAACGCCTTCCTGGAGGACGTGTACGGGGAACAGCGCATCCTCGAGGAGGGCGTCGTGCCCCGCGAGATGGTCGAGAGCTCGCGCTCCTGGAGGCCGCAGATGCGCGGCATCCGCCCTCCGGGCGGGGTCTACGTTCACATCGCCGGCACCGACCTGGTTCGCGACGGGGACGGCCGCTTCCTGGTACTCGAGGACAACATCCGGACCCCCTCGGGCGTCTCCTACGTGCTCGAGAACCGCATGGTCATGCGCCGCGTCCTGCCGGACATCGGCGCCGGCCGCGTGGCGCCCATCGAGGACTACCCCGCCCGACTGCGCGAAGCGATGGCCAGCGTCGCGCCGGCCGGAGCGCGCGACCCCAGTGCGGTGGTCCTCACGCCGGGGCCGTTCAACTCGGCCTACTTCGAGCACAGCTTCCTGGCCCGGCGGATGGGCTGCGAGCTCGTGCGCGGGAGCGATCTCTTCGTCGAGCGCGATCGGGTCTACGCCCGCACCACCCAGGGTCCGAGCCGCGTGGACGTCATCTACCGCCGCATCGACGACGACTTCCTCGATCCCGAGACCTTCCGCCCGGAATCGCTGCTGGGTGTTCCGGGGCTCATACGCGCCTACGCGGCGGGGAACGTGGCGCTGGTCAACGCCGTCGGCAACGGGGTCGCGGACGACAAGGGCATCTACCCGTTCGTGCCCGACATGATCCGCTTCTACCTCTCCGAAGAGCCCCTCCTCGGACAGGTGCCCACCTGGGTGTGCCAGCGCGAGCCCGATCGCCGCTACGTCCTCGATCACCTGGACGAGCTCGTCATCAAGGCGGTCGGCGAGGCCGGCGGGTACGGCATGCTGGTGGGTCCACGGGCCAGCCGCAAGCAGATCGCCGCCTTCCGCGAGCGCGTCGCCGCCGACCCGCGCAACTACATCGCGCAGCCCCTCGTGCAGCTCTCCACCTGCCCCACCTGGACCCGTGAGGGGATCGCTCCGCGGCGCGTGGACCTGCGACCCTACGTGATCACCGGCGACAGGAGCTGGGTACTGCCCGGTGGGCTCACCCGCGTGGCGCTGGTCAAGGGCTCGTACGTGGTCAACTCGAGCCAGGGTGGGGGCTCGAAGGACACCTGGGTGCTGGAGGAAGAGCGATGATCTCGCGCGTCGCCGAGGGCTGCTTCTGGCTGGCCCGTTACCTGGAGCGCGTGGACTCGCTCGCCCGGCTGATGGACGTGCGCCACGCTCTGCACATCGACGCCGGCCTGTCATCCGCCTGGCGCTGGCGTCCGCTCGTCGCCCTGACGGGCCAGGAGGACGACTTCCGCAGGCGGGTCGGCGCGGAGCTCCTGGACGACGGCGAAGCGATCCAGCAGTACCTCACCTGGGACGCGGATCACCCTTCGTCGCTCTTCAGCGCAGCGCGCGGCGCCCGCGAGAACGCGCGCACCGTGCGCGAGATCATGAGCCTCGAGGCGTGGGAGGCGATCAACGACCTCTGGCTGTGGCTCCAGGGGAGCGACTCGCGGCGTCTGTACCAGCGCAACCGGAGCGGATTCTACGAGCGCATGGTGCAATCCACCCTGCTCTTCCACGGCGTCTCCCATGCCACCATGCTGCACGACGAGCCCTTCGTCTTCATGGAGCTCGGCAGGGCCGTGGAGCGAGCGGGTGTCACCGCGAGCATCGTCGACGTGCACCGCCCTGCGGACGGGGAGGAGCCGGCCGGCGATGTCGATGCCGCACGCTGGGTCGCCCTGCTGCGCTCCTGCTGCGCCTTCGATCCCTTCTTCCGGCGCTGTCCCGATCCGCTCAGCGGGAAGGCGGTCACGCGCTTCCTTCTCTTCGACCGCTCCTTCCCGCGCTCCGTGCTCTACAACCTGGACCAGGCCCGCGCTCTCCTCTTCGCGGTTCGCCGCAACGACCCGGTCGGGCTGCCTCGCCGCTCGCGCACCGCACTCGAGCGGCTGCGGGGCGAGCTGCTGCAGATGGACCTGGCCGATGTCGAGCAGCGCGGACTCCACAGCACCCTGAGCTGGATTGTCGGAGCGACCGAGCGGCTCTGCGACACCATCCACTACGACTACCTCGACCCCCCGAACGCCTGGCTCCGCCACTGCGTGGGGGTGCTCGAGAGCCTCTCCGCGCCGTTGCGCGATACCCGCGCCGCCTGAGGGAGAGGCCAGCCCCCACCCGGGAGGACGGGAATGATCGAAGCGACCGATCGCGGGACGCTCTACGAGCGCATCGGCGGCGAGGCCGCGATCGCCGAGCTGGTGGACGAGTTCTACGACCGGGTGCTCGCGGATCCCCTCCTGGCGCCCTTCTTCGCGGACACCCGCATCGATCGCCTCCAGGAGATGCAACGCGAGTTCTTCTGTGCGGCCCTGGACGGCCCGATCCGCTACGCGGGCCAGTCCCTGGCCGCGGCACACAGCGGGCGCGGCATCCGCACGCGGCACATGGCCCGCTTCGTCGACCACCTGCTGGAGACCCTGCGCTCCCGCGGGACGGACGAGCAGGACACGTTGGACATCATCAGCCGGATCAACACCTACGCGATGGACATCACCGGCGAGGTGGGTGTGGACGGCTGAGGCGCAGCTCAGCCCTTGCCGCCCAGGTCCTCCGGATGGGCGCGCTGGAGCAGTCCGCTCTCCTCGCTCAGGGGGATGCCGAGGCCGGACGGCTCACTCGCCCAGCGCCGCCGTCACCAGGTCGTCGAACGAGCGCGCCAGCATGCCGCGGAAGGGCTCCAGGTCGGGGACCGCACTGGCGTCGGCGTCGATTCCCACGAACAGGCGCCCGCGATAGCCGTAGAGGGCCACACTGATCGGGCACTGGGGGGCGACGGGCGCGAACGGGTAGGCGGCGACGATCTCGGAGCCGGCGACCCAGCGCGGGATCGGAATCCCCGGCACGTTGGTCACGATCAGGTCGATCTGCTGGGAGGAGACGTATACCAGGCGCCGATAGAGGCCCGCCGGAAGGGCGGCGAGGGCCCCCGCCAGCTCGGGGAGAAGCTCTCCCGAAGCGCTCTGCTTGCGCGCCTCCACCCGCTTGCGCACCTCGCGGAAGCGCGGGACCGGGCGGCGCCGGCCGATCGGAAGCCGCACCAGGATTCCGGTGGCGCGATTCCCGAGCCCCGCCTCCGCCCCCTGCTGCTCGAGGGGTCGCAGGTTGATGGGCACCAGCGTGAGCAGGTCCTTCACGTTGCCGTGTCCCTGCTCCCGATGCCACTCGCCCATCGCGCCGGCCACGCCCGTCAGCAGCACGTCGATCATGCGTCCCTCGAGCGCGCGCCGGGTCTCGCGCAGGCGCTCGAAGTCGATCTCGACGCCCGAGAGGCGCCGCCCCCGCCCGCTCCGGGTGAGTGGCGACGGGCTCCGGTAGCGGAGGTCCTCGAGCATCTCGCCCACGGCGGAGGCGGCCTGCACCAGGCCTCCCGGCTCGCGCAGGGTCCGCCAGGCGGCGCCCGCCACCGCCAGCCCGCGGTCCACGTCCTGGCTCACGCGATCGCGCACGGCTGTCGTCAGTCGGTCCACGATGGGAGGGTCGTCCCAGCCCCCGGGCGCCTTGTCGGACGGCGGGGGCAGCGGCTCGCCGTCCGGATCCGCGTCGGTCAAGGCGGCGAGGATGCTGTTGCCACCCACTCCGTCGGCTACCGCGTGGTGGAGGCGAAAGAAGATGGCGGAGCCGTGCGGGTGGTCGATCTCGATCAGCTCCCAGAGCGGCCGGGTGCGATCGAAGGGCCGCTCGTAGATGGGGCCGATGGTGCGGAACAGGCCTTCGAGGTCGCTCTCCGTTCCCGTCTCGGCCGCCAGGGAGTAGCGGCGCACGTGGAAGTCGAGGTCGAAGGTGGGATCGTCCTCCCAGCGCGGGAGGGCGATGCCCAGGGGCGCCTCGACCACGCGCTGGCGGAGACGGGGAACCGCCTCCACGGCGCGCGCTGCCGCGGCCCGCAGGCGCTCCGGATCGGGCGCGCGGTCGAGCAGCATCAGCAACGCCATGGTGGTGCGCTGCCGCGGCTGGTCCGCGTACCAGAAGGTCAGATCCTCGGGACTGAGGGGCGTGCTCTCGCTCTCGGACACCATGATCGGGACCCCGCTCAGCAGACCACTTCGCTCGCGTCTGTCGCCTGGGCGACCCGAGCCCGTCCGCCAGGCATAGCTTACGCTAGAGACCCCGGACGATGCACGGAGGAGTCGGATGGGCGAGGGACCGCGGCGTCCCACGAAGCGGCGTTCCCGGGTTCCCTCGGGCCGTGTCGAACGCCTGGCTCGCTTCGGCTGGATGGCGGGCGAGATGGCGGCGGGGAGCCTCGCCGAGAGCGCCCGCCGTGCGTTGCGCGGCGCTCCCTCCGAGGCGGCCAGTGCCATCCTCTCGGGCGCCAACGCCCAGAAGCTGGCGCGACGTCTCTCGAGCATGCGCGGCGCGGCGATGAAGCTCGGGCAACTGGTCTCGCTCGAGACCGACGACCTGCTCCCTCCCGAGTTCGTCGAGGCGCTCGCCGTCCTGCGCGACGCAGCCGACACCATGCCCGCCACCCAGGTGCGCCGCGCCCTCGGCCGCGCCTACGGAAAGGGCTGGGAGGAACGCTTCCGATCCTTCGACATGGAGCCGATCGCCTCGGCTTCGATCGGGCAGGTGCACGAGGCCGTGGCCCTCGACGGGCGCGAGCTGGCGCTCAAGATCCAGTATCCGGGCGTCGCCCGGAGCATCGACAGCGATGTGGACAACGTCGCATCCCTGCTGCGGCTCGCGCGTCTGCTTCCCGGCGACCTGGACCTCTCGGGAATCCTGACGGAAGCCAAGCGACAGCTCCGACAGGAGGCCGACTACCTGGCGGAGGCCGAGAACCTGCGCCGCTACCGGTCGCTGGTGGCCGACGATCCGCGGCTCGTCGTGCCGCTCGTGCACGCCGATCTCACCACGCGGCGGGTGCTCGCCATGGATCGCCTGCGCGGACTTCCCATCGAGGATCTGGCGGCTCCCGAGACCGAGCAGGCCCGCCGGGACGCGGCGGGGGCGACCCTCGAGCACCTCGTCCTGCGCGAGCTCTTCGAGTTCCACTTCATGCAGACCGACCCCAACTTCGCCAACTACCTGGTCGACCCCGCGAACGATCGGATCCTGCTGCTCGACTTCGGATCCACGCGCGAGTTCGACCCGAAGTTCACCCATCGCTACGCGGAGCTGTGCCGCGCGATCGTCGCCGGAGACCGGGCCGGAGTGCGGCGCGCCGCACAGCGCATCGGCTACCTGGCCGAGGACGAGTCCGACCGTCGGGCCGAGGGCGTCGTGGACCTCATCCTGCTGGTCTCCGAGCCGTTCCGGCATCGCGGTCTCTACGACTTCGCGCGCTCGAACCTGGCCGTCCGTGCCCGTGACCTGGGCTTCGACCTGATGTTCCGGCGCGGCTTCCTGCACCCGCCTCCTCCGGAGACGGTCTTCCTGCACCGGAAGCTCGTGGGGTCATTCCTGCTCTGCGCGAGACTGGGAGCTCGGGTCGACACCCGCGCCCTCCTCGAGCGGTTCCTCGACGCCGGCGCCTAGTCCAGCGCCTCGATCGCCTCCCACTTGCGGCGCCGGATCTCCGGCGCCGACACGTCGTCGTCGAAGTCGCGGAAGGACCGCTCCCAGCCGCCGTAGACCGGGTTGGGGAGCATGATCCAGCGCGTGCCCCACTGCGACCGATGGCGCCGCGCCAGCTCCAGCCGCCCCTCGGGCGTCGTGTGGGCTCCCGCGACGAAGTCGTTCAGGTCGTCCCCGACGATGAGGACGATCCGGTGGGTCTCGGCGAGGAAGCGCCGCCGCGATGTCTTGTCGGCATCCCACCCGGCGCGCTCGTCCAGGGTCAGCAGGTTGGCGCCGTCCCGATCGACGGGGAAGCCGAGCGCCTGGAGATTGCGCCGGGTGGCCTCCTCGACCGAGTGGTCGCGGTTGGTCACGTAGAAGATCCGCAGCCCGCGCCCCGACGCATCGCGCACGAAGTCGAGGGCACCGGGCAGCGCCGACGCCCGCGCCTCGCGCACCCAGTCGTTCCAGACCTCGACGTCGAAGCGGTCACCGCTGGCCAGGAGTCGAGCCTGGAATCCGCTGGTGTCGAGGACGCCCTCGTCGACGTCGAGGACGACTGCCGGAGGCAGCGCCTGATAGTCCCCTACCTGCTCGATCGCGGCCGTCCAGGACGGATCGCCGCCGTCCAGCGCCACGTCCAGACGGGTCGTCGCCAGCCAGTAGGCCTGCTCCACCGAAGCGTAGTACTCCGCCGACGCGGCCATCCACAGAACCGCCGCGAGATCATCGTGGGCCGGCCTCCCTCCTGAACCTCCCGGCGGGTTCGCGCACGCGGCGAACAGGACCACGGCCGGGACGATCGCCAGGCGGCTCAGCATTCGGTGGCTCCTCCTCTGGACCGATCGCGGCGAGCGCCGTCGCACCTACGGGAAGACGCCGGACTCGATGTAGGCACCGCCCACGTTCTCCAGCGCCAACAGATAGGCGGCCGTGCGAAGGTCCGGGAGATCCCGCTGCTTCCAGATCTCGCGCACGGCGTGATAGGACTGGGCCATCGTGTTCTCGAGCGCCGTGCGCACGAAGTCGATCTCCTCGGGAGGGCGGCACAGCTCCTTCAGCGTCTCCTCGGCAACCGGCTCGGGCATGCGGCTGGCAACCAGATCCACCAGCTGGCGGGTGGAGAGCTCCTGGTAGCGCCGCGTCATGCGCTCGAAGCTGATGTGGGAGAGGTTCTTGACCCATTCGAAGTAGGAGACCACCACCCCGCCGGCGTTCGCGTAGATGTCCGGCACGATGAGCTTGCCCGCGCCGCGCAGCAGGGCATCGGCCTCCGGGTCGGTGGGGCCGTTGGCTCCTTCGGCGATCACTCCGGCCTGGATCCGGAGAGCGTTGTCGGCGGTGATGTCGTGCTCCAGGGCCGCGGGGACCAGGAGGTCCGCGTCCTGCTCGAGCAGCTCCGAGGGTTCCGACAGATCGGTCGCGCCGGGGAAGCCGAGGATCGAGCCGCGCTCGGCTCGGTGATCGAGCACCGCCTGCGCGTCGAGCCCGTTCGGGTCGTAGATCGCCCCGTCGCTCACGGAGACGCCGACGACCACCGCGCCCCGCTCCACGGCGGCCAGTGCGGCATGGAGGCCCACCTTGCCGAGCCCGTGGACGAGGACGCGCTTGCCCGCCAGCCCCGGGGAGAGCCCTGCCCGCTTCAGGTCGTCGCCATGATCGAGCGCCTGCTCGAGGGCGAGCACCACCCCGAGGCCGGTGGCTTCGGTGCGCCCGGGAATTCCGTGCATGGTGAGCGACTTGCCCGTCACACAGGCCAGGGCGTTCAGCCGATCGGGCCCGAGGGTCTTGTACGTGTCGGCGATCCAGCCCATCTCGCGCTCGCCCGTGCCCACGTCGGGCGCGGGTACGTCATCGTCGGGACCGATGAACTGCTTGCGAATCAGCTCGCTGGTGTAGCGTCGGGTGATGCGCTCCAGGAAGGCGGGCGAGCAGCGTCCCGGGTCGATGCGCACCCCCCCCTTGGCGCCGCCGAAAGGCACGTTGACGACGGCGCACTTGTAGGACATGAGTGCGGCCAGGGCCATCACCTCGTCCTGCGACACGCGAGGACTGAATCGGACGCCTCCCTTGGTGGGGCTCCGGTGGTGACTGTGCTCCGCTCGGAAGGCCTCGATCACCTGGATCTCGCCCGCGTCGTCGCGCACCGGGAAGCGGATGCGGTAGAGGGCATTGCAGGACTTGACCTGCCGGATCACGCCCGGGGCGAGGCTGCTGTGCTCCGCCGCGACGTCGAGGTACTGGTTGACGCTGTGGAAGAAGCTGCGTCGGGCGCTCTGGTTCGGCACAGGCCCTGTTGTACCCGAAGCCGCCCGCTCTAGCGAGTCCGGGACGGCAGTCCCGGGCTCAGGAACCCCTCGATGACGTTCCGGGTGATCCGTGAGACCGAGGGATCGTCGAGGCCGAAGGCCCAGTCGGTGCATCCGGTCGTGAAGACCGCACCCTCGCCCCGCTCGAACCACCCCATGACCGCGCACCCGTGGGCGAATCTCTCGCGGTTCTCCGGCGTATCACCCCCACCCAGGCGCTCGGCCACCCAGTTGAGCTCGCCCACCCCGATGAGAGGCAGCGCGGACGGCCGCTCGTGGCTCTCCCAGAGATGCGCGGGGGCCGTGGCGAGCACCTCGAACGCCTTCGGTGTGCCGTCGTTTCCGGTGGCCACCGGAAGGCCATCGACGAGCTGGAGCTCGCAGCCGTCGCATTCGTACCCCACCACCACCGGCTCGGCGCCCACCACGTCGCCCGGAAAGAGGTCGAGTCCGGAGAAGGCCCAGTGGCCCGGTCGCCAGACGGTGTAGCCGCCGGTTCCGCGCGGCGCGTTCTCGAGATGGGCATAGCCGCCCCGCGTGAAGCTCACTCCGGTCATCTCGTTCTCGGGGCGACCCACCACGGGATCCGACCACATCGTGGAGAGCAGGTGGCTCCGGTCCGTGCCCCAGACCGGATCGGACTGGATCTCCATCTTGTAGGCGACCTGCCGGCGGCCGCCCTCTTCGTGGCGGATCTGCCAGAAGGCCGTGTTGCCCGAGAAGAAGGCGGCGCGACCTCCCCTCTCCACGAAGCCCTCGACCGCGTCGCGCATGGGCGCCGACCAGTACTCGTCGTGCCCCACGCTCAGGTAGAGTCGATAGGGGTCGAGCAGCCCTGGCTGCATCTCGAGATCGCTGCTCACCGCGTAGTCCAGGGCGATCCCCTCGCGCTCGGCCCACTGCACGAAGAGGTGCTCCCAGGCCGACCACCCGGCGGACACCACCCAGAGCGAGTAGCCCTGCTGCAGGTAGCCCGCGATCTCCTCGAGCGAGAACTCGTCGATGCGGGCGGCGCGCACGCGCAGGGGCTCGGGGCGCGCCAGGAAGCCCTTGGGAAGAGGCCGCTCCAGGGACGACGCGTGCCCCCCGGTGTAGTAGCTGGGGCCTCCCCAGTCGTTGTAGGCCGCCCAGGTCGACGTCGAGAGCACGAGCAGCGCGTCTCCGGGCTGCGCGGCACGCACCACGAAGAAGGCCTCGGCGGTCTCGCCGTCCTCGGCGGTGAGGCGCACCAGGTAGAAGCCGGAGGACCAGCCATCGCCGACGCTCACGCTCTCGGCGGCCGCCCAGCCGCAGCCGCGCGCGCCCGCGTCCTCGGGCAACGGATGCGCGACGCCCGGGATCCCCCGAATCGCATGCACGGGCTCGTCCCGCTGCCCCTGGCGCACGATCTCCACGTTGAAGCGGGCTGCGTCCGTGGAGCAGAAGATCTCCACCCTCTCGCCCGGCAGCACGCTCTGGGGCCAGCAGTAGCCCGCGATCATCGCCCGCACCTCCTCGGCCGCGGAGCCGGCCCCTGGGCTCGGCCCGCCTAGAAGGTGTAGCGAAGCCGGAAGTACACCTCGTCCCGCTCGCGGATCGGCGAGAGCCCGTTCTCCACGAAGGCGGTATTCGCGTACGCCCCGACCCGGAACGGATCCCCGCCCAGCGGGTTGATCGGCGGCGTGGCGTGCTGCTCCCGTCCCCAGAAGGCCGCCAGCCCGAAGATCACCGAGAAGTCGCCGGTGAAGCGCCACGAGATCGAGGGCAGGAGTCCGCCGGAGTTCGAGCCGAAGTCGTAGACCGTGGTCAACGTGGTGCGCAGCCGGTCCTGGAAGTAGCCCGTGTCCATGGTGAAGGTCGCCAGGACGTTGAAGGGCCCGTTCCCCGGCCAGGAGGACCGGTAGTCCGGGAGGTACTGGAAGAACCACTGGGTGTTGAACAGGACCGTGCGGTTCGAGTTGAGGAAGTTGATGAACGTCGGCCGGTCGACGGACAGGGTCAGGTTGTAGCTCTGGCTGCTGCGGATCCCGTCGAACTCGTCGTTGTCGGCGAAGGGAACCGACCCGAACCAGGTGAACTCCCCACTCCAGTTCGTCTTGAAGGTATCCTCGGCGAAGTCGAACGAGAACCCCAGCACGTTGCGCTTCTTGTAGCGGACGATGGCGTCACCACCGGTGTGCCAGTCCGAGTCGATACGACC
>JANQFA010000265.1 GCA_028278065.1 Myxococcota bacterium | reverse complement strand
GGCCGCGGGGGTCCAGCACCGCGCTGATCCCCGTGTTGGTGGCCCGTACGATCCAGCTGCGCAGCTCGACGGCGCGGAACGGGGCGTGTGCCAGGTGTGTCTCGGCGAATCCGGTCCTTCCGAACCAGGCGTCGTTGGAGAGATTGAGGACCAGGTCGGAGCCGGCCCTTCGGAACGCACGCAGCAGCTCCGGGTAGGTGATCTCGAAGCAGACGGGGGTCGCCGCCCGGACTCCGCCGGGGATCGGCAGGAGCACCGGTCCACTCCCCGCCACGTAGGGCGCTCCCTCGCTCAGCGGGGCGACCAGGAAGCCGAGCCAGCCGAGACCGCCCGGGTCGGCCTCCGAGAAGGGGACCAGGCGCTGCTTGTCGTAGAAGGCCGCGGGCGCGCCCGGGGCGAAGCGGAACACCGAGTTCCGGCGCTCTCCGCCTCCGGCCCGCGGCGCACCCGTGACGAGCGCCACCCCGGTCTCGTCCACCAGCGACTGCAGCTCTCCGGCGAGGCGGCGATCGGCGTCGAGGTCGTCGTCCACGGCCGTCTCCGACCAGACCACCAGGTCGGCGCGATCCGACGCCAGGAAGCGCCGCGTCGCGGCGACGTGCTTCAGCGTGTTGCGAACCGCAGATCCCGGCAGGAAGCGCTCCGCCTGGGGCACCGACGCCTGTACCAGCGCGACCCGCAGTGCCGCACCCGAATCGTGGGGCGCCAGCGCGGACCAGAGCGCCGCCCCCGAGACGAAGGCCGCCGCGGGAAGCAGCGCTGCCCAGCGTCGCCGGGCCAGCGCGACGCCGAGCCCGGAACCGATCAGGGCAACGGCGAAGCCCGGCGCCCACACTCCGCCGAGTGCCGCCGTCTGGATGGCCGCGGGAACGAAGGCCAGCGGATGCGCCGCCAGCAGCCAGGGCAGGCCCAGCGGCTCGGCCCGCACCCACTCGCCCAGCGTCCACAGCGCCGCGAAGGCGACCGGCGCGGCGGCGGCCGCGAGCCGGGGCCTCAGCACACCGTAGAGACCCGCGACGGCCGCGGGCACCAGGGCGTAGCCCGCCACCAGGAGGATCGCGAACGCCCAGGCCGCCGGGGTGGAGACACCGTACTCGACCGAGAGGGCGTGGATCAGCCAGCGCACGATCACGAGCGCCATCGCCGCAGAGGTGAGGTACGAGAACGCGAAGATCGCCCGGGGCCCCTGCCTCTCCGCGAAGATCGCCAGGGGGCCCAGCATCAGGAGGGCGGCGGGCCAGCAGGGCGCGGGGGGCTGCGCGAGCACGTGCAGCGCCACGGCGAGCGCGGCGAGGGCGACGGAGACGTAGACGTGGAACGGTGTGACCGGCCGAGCGGAGCTCATCGGGTGCTGCAGCGCATGGTACCTGCTCGATCGGCGCGATGTGGGTTAGCCTCGGGGCCGCGACTGCTCGGAGGACACCGTTGCCGCATCCGACCGCCGGGGCCGGGCCGTGAGCCTGTCGGCACGCGTTCTCATCGGGCTGGCCCTGGGCATCGCGACGGGTCTCTTCTTCGGGCCGCTGGTCGGCTTTCTCGGCATCGCCGGTGAGGCCTTCGTGCGCCTCTTGCAGATGACGGTGCTGCCCTACATCGTCGTCTCGCTGGTCGGCAGTCTGGGAAGCCTCTCCTACGGAGACGCGGCGTCGCTCGGCAAGCGCGCCGGGCTCGTCCTCCTCCTGCTCTGGGGGATCGCGCTCACCCTGGTGATGGCGGCACCACTCGCCTATCCGGACTGGCCGTCGGCGTCGTTCTTCAGCCACAACCTGGTCCCGCCCGAGAATCCCACGTCGCTGATCGACCTCTACATCCCCGCGAACCCCTTCAAGGCCCTCGCGGAAGCGGTCGTGCCCGCGGTCGTCGTCTTCACCCTGGCGCTCGGCATCGCCCTGATCGGCGTCGAGAACAAGCAGCCCCTCATCGACACCCTGGCGAGTCTCAATGCGGGCCTCACCGGCGTCATGAACTTCGTCGTGGGGCTGGCGCCCTACGGTGTGTTCGCCATCGGCGCCAGCGCGGCCGGAACCATGGAGCTCGACGACGTGCGCGGCCTCGAGGTCTACGTGGCCGTGTACGTGGCGCTGGCCCTGGCCCTCGCCCTCTGGATCCTGCCCTCGGTGGTGGCCGCCCTGACCCCGCTGCGCTATCGCGACGTGCTGAACGTCGGCCGCGCCGCGGCGGTCACGGCATTCGCCACGGGAAGCGTCTTCATCGTGCTCCCGGTCATCGCGCGGCGCGCGAAGGAGTTCCTCGAGCAGCACGACGCCGAAGAGGGAGCCGCCATGGCCGTGGACGTGGTGGTGCCCACCGCGTTCAACCTGCCGAGCGCCGGGAAGCTGCTCGGCCTCTCCTTCGTCATCTTCGCCGGCTGGATCTCCGGCTTCCCGCTCACTCCGTTCGACTACCCGGGCCTGATCGCCACCGGGCTCGCGAGCTTCGTGGGCAGCACCTTCGTCGCGATCCCCTTCCTGCTCGACGTCTATCGGATCCCGTCCGACACCTTCCAGCTCTTCGTGATCGCGGACCAGGTGGTGGGAAGCCGCTTCGGCGCCCTGGTCGCCACCATGCACATCCTCGCCATCACGCTGGTCACGGCCTGCGCGATGAGCGGACGCCTGCGGCTGAACCCGCTCGCGCTCCTGCGCGGAGCCCTGATCGGACTGCTTCTCGTCGTCTCGCTCCTGGCCGGAATCCGCCTCGCCTTCGGGGTGCTGGGCAGCCAGTACGACACCTACACCGCGTTCGCGCAGCGCGACCTGCTGCTGCCGCCCACGCTCGTGCGCGTGCGCTCGGAGCCGGAGACCCCCAGACCGAGACCTCCCCCCGGCGACGCGCTGGAGCGGATCGCCCAGCGCGGCTCGATCCGCATCGGCGTCTCACGCGGCTCCCTGCCCTTTGCCTTCGTCAACCAGGACGGCGGACTGGTCGGCTTCGACGTGGAGATGGGACACCAGCTCGCGCGAGACCTGGGCGTGGACCTCGAGTTCGTGATGGTCCCGCGCGAGGAGTTCGCGGAGTACCTCGACAGTCGCTATCTGGATGTGGCGATGAGCGGGCTGGTCCTCAACCCCGACAAGCTGCTGGAGATGTCGGTCACCCACAGCTACCAGAGCGAGACGCTCGCCTTCGTCGTCCCCGATCACCTCCGCCACGACTTCCGCAGCCGCGATGCGATCCGGCAGGCCGATCCGCCGCTGCGCATCGCCGTCCTCGACGTGCCCTACTACCTGGACAAGATGCAGCGCGCGGCCCCCGAGACGGAGCTCGTGCTGATTCCGGAGATCGAGAGCTACTTCGAGGCCGAGCCCGACACCTATGATGGACTCCTCCTCACGGCCGAGGCCGGCGCATCGTGGAGCCTGATCCACCCGCGCTTCACCGTGGTGGTTCCCGAAGGCGCGCGCATGACCGTCCCGCTCGTCTACGGCGTGCGGCGCGGAGACGAGCGGATCCTCGCCTTCCTCAACGGGTGGCTCGAGCTCAAGCGCGACGATCGCACCATCGAGCGTCTCTACGACTACTGGATCATGGGCAGGCGACCTCCTTCGAAGAAGGCGCCCCGCTGGTCCGTGCTGCGCAACGTCCTCGGGGTGGGAGCCGACCCTCACCACCCCGACGAGCTCTGAATCGAGGAGGTGCCCCGTGAGCAGCCCTTCCGTCGCCGACTCCGTCAAGGCGAACGCCACCCTGATGACCGTCATGGGCGTGGCACTCGCGGTCGTCGGCGTGCTCGCACTGGGCGCCCCGTTCTGGGCGGGAGCCACGGTCACCCTGCTCGTGGGCTGCCTGGTACTCGCCGCCGGGATCGGGCAGTGCGTCTTCGCGTTCCAGGCGCGCTCCTTCGGGCGGGGCGCTCTCTCCTTCCTGCTGGGCGGCATCACCGTGGCCTGCGGAGTGGTGATGGTGGCCCATCCCATCCTGAACCTGGCGTTCCTCACGCTGGCGCTGGCGGTGTGGTTCGTGGTCACCGGCGTGTTCGAGGCGATCTACGCCGTGAAGCTGCGCCCCCTCGAGGGCTGGCACTGGACCCTGGTGGGCGCCCTGCTCTCGGTGCTGCTCGGGCTGATGATCTGGAACCAGTGGCCCCTGTCCGGCACCTGGGCCGTCGGGGTCCTGGTCGGAGTGAAGATGCTCTTCCTGGGCGTCACCCTGGTGCTGCTGGGCGCCGCAGCACGCGCCGCGGCCCGCGCGACCTCCTGAGCCGGCCAGCGGCGGGAGGCGCCGGGGTCGGCCCGGGACGCGCTCAGGCCGGAACGCGCAGGATGAACTGGCTCCCCTCGACGTTGAGATCCAGCTCCGGATGCGCCTCTGCGAACTCGTCGACCGCGCGCTGCACGCCGTTCTCCCACCAGCCCTCGACGCCGTAGTCGTCCCCGGCCACGCAGCCGCCGCGGCGCACCTTCGGGAGGAAGTGCTCCAGGTCGTCGCGAACGAACTCGTAGAGGTGGTTGCCGTCGATGTAGACCCAGTCCAGGCTGCCGTCCGGAATCCGCTCCGCGGCCTCCCGCGAGGTGCTGCGGTGCACCTGGACGCGGCCGGATGCGATCTCGCGAGCGAAGCGCTCGCACACGCGCCGGTGGCGCGCGTCCATCTCTTCCTGCCCGCCGGTCTGTCCCCCGTACCAGGCGTCCCGATAGGTCGGGTCGGTCTCGTGCTTCCAGGGATCGATCAGGTGCAGGACTCGGGGGCTCGCGATCTCCAGGATGCGCGCCGCGAAGCGGCCCTCGTGGACTCCGATCTCTGCGACGGCTCCCTCGCGGGGCATCTGCCTCAGCAGCTCCTCCCGAGGGAGCGAAGCCTCGGCGGCGGGTGCAGCGCGTCCCCGACCCGCGAGACGTGCTCGGAGCGCGCCGATTCGCCGCAGCAGCGAGCTCACGTCGGCTCGGAGCGCGCCGATTCGCCGCAGCAGCGAACTCACGTCGGCTAGGGCCGCGCCGAGACGATCCAGGTGGCGGCGTCGAGCCGCACGCCGTCCGGACCGGCGAAGGGTTCGAGCGCCTCGCGCACGGACGCTGACGCCTTGTCACGCGTGGCCTTGTCGGCCTCGCGCATGGCGACACCCGCGGGTCCCATCTGGAGGACGAAGTCCACGGTCTCCTCGAGCCCTCGTCCGCCCCCGACGACGATCTCGCGCTCGAGCGGTACCAGCTCGATGTCGCCGAAGCCCGCCGCCTCGAGGATCCCCCGTACGTGGTCGGGATCCGCGAAGGCGAAGGGCCCGGGCGACCCGGGCTCGGGCGGCGGCGGGAGGTCGACGTGCGGAGCGGCCGCCATCAGGGGCCGAAGCATCCAGGGGTTCTTCGCGAGCGCCTGCCAGCAGAGGAAGACCAGCCGGCCCTGAGGAGCGAGGGCTGCGCGCAGGTTCGCGAAGGCCGCCGGCGGGTCCGCGAAGAACATCACGCCGAAACGCGAGAATACGCGGTCGAAGCCGTCCCCCGCGAAAGAGCGCACCTGCGCATCGGCGCGTTCGAAGCGGACCTGGTCGAGTGCGCGCTCCGACGCGCGCGTCCGGGCCACCTCGAGCATGGGCTCCGACAGGTCGACGCCCAGCACCCTCCCGGTCGGCCCGACTCGAGCTCCGAGCTGCACGGTCGTCTGACCGCACCCGCAACCCACGTCGAGGACGCGCGCACCCTCCACCACGGCCGCCGCCTCGATCGCTTCGAGGCCCAGCGGCGCGATCTGCTCGTCGATGAGATCTGCGAGGGCCACCCACTTGGGACCCGCGGTCTCGTTCCAGTACTCGTCCTGTTCCGCGTTGACCGATTCTGCGCCCATGCCGTCAGCATAGGCGACCGGGCAGGGTCAGTCGGCCCTGCGCGAGCCGAGGGCGTCCGAGAGCGCGAGGACGAGCGCCTCCGTGTCGTACGGCTTCTGGAGAATGGCATGGACCGCGCTGCCCGAGAGCTGCTCCGACACCAGCTCGGCCCGGTGCCCGCTGGCGATCACCACGGGGAGCTCCGGGCACTCCGCCGCCAGGCTGTGCAACACCTCCGATCCGGAGAGATCGGGCATGGCGACGTCGAGCAGGATCGCATCGGGCGGGCTCTGGCCCCGGACCCGCTCGAGCGCCGCCCTGCCGGACGCCACGGACTCCACGTGGAAGCCCGCTCGCCGCAGGATCGCCTCCGCCACCTCGCGCACCATCTCGTCGTCGTCGACCACCAGTACCGTGCCGGGGGGCACCACTCCGGCTCGGGCGGGCTCGGTCGCCTGCCGCGTGACCGCCGCGCCACAGGGACGCAGCAGCAGACGGAAGCAGGTGCCACGGCCCGGCTCGCTCTCCACGCGCAGGACTCCGCGGTGGGCCCGCACGATGCCGAGCGAGGCTGCCAGACCGAGACCGCGCCCGGCCTTCTTCGTGGTGTAGAACGGATCGAACACGCGCCGACGGTGATCCGCGTCCATGCCTGGACCGTCGTCGGCGACTTCGAGCGTCACCCACTCGCCGGGCGGGCGTTCGTTCACGCCGTATGCGTCGGCCAGCTCCTCGGCTCCCACCTGGCAGAGCGCAGTGCGAATCAGGATGCGCCCCCCTTCCTCCGCGAGCGCGTCCGATGCGTTGAGCGCCAGGTTCAGCAGCACCTGACGCAGCTGCGTGGCGTCCCCCTCCACCGCTTCCAGATCCGCCCCGAGATCGAGCTCCAGCTGGCACTTCTTCGACACCGAAGCGCGCAGCAGGTTCTCGGTTCCCGACACGAGCTCGCTCAGGTCGAGGGGCACCAGCTCCGACACCGACTTCCCCGCGTACGCGAGGAGCTGCTCCGTCAGCGCCTGGGCATGGCGCGCGGCGGCATCCACCCGATCGAGGCGATGCGCCGTCTCGGAATCCGGCTGCGCCGAGTCCCTGAGCAGGTCCGCATTGCCGGAGATGACCGCGAGGAGGTTGTTGAAGTCGTGCGCGATCCCGCCCGCCAGGATCCCCAGGCTCTCGAGCCGCTGCGACTCCTGGAGGTGGGCCTCGAGCCGGCGACGCTCGTCCTCGATCTTGCGCGCCTCGGTGACGTCGCGCCCGATCGAGACGAAGCGTGGCTCCCCGGCGGCGTTCCGGTAGGCCCGGCCCGTATTGTCGAACCAGCGCCAGCTGCCGTTGGCGTGGCGCAGGCGGTGGAGCCGATGGGAGGCGCCCTCTTGGCGCATCGCCTTGGCCCAGCCCTCGACCGAGCCCGAGAGATCGGCGGGATGGATGATCTCCTCTGGCGAGATCCCGATCAGGCTCACGGGATCGCGGCCCAGGAGCTCGCGGAACGCCTCGTTGGCGAACGTGTAGCGGCCTCGCTCGTCGAACTCGGAGATCAGCTCAGGTGCGTGATCCGCCAGCGCGCGGAAGCGCGCCTCGCTCTCGGCGAGCTCCTCCGTGCGCAGGGTGACCGTCTCTTCGAGACGCGCGCGTGCCCGCCGCTCCTGCTCGTGGCGCTCGGTGACGTCGCGCGAGTTCAGCACCCAACGGCGGGTCCCCCCCGGCGTCACGAATGCGCGCGCCGCGCTCTCCAGCCAGCGATCGCTCCCGTCCGCATGGCACGCCCTCACGATGAGGCCGTAGGCACGCCCGACCTCTCCGGCCTCGTCCGCGAAGCGCCCGGCTGCCTCGCGGTCCTCCGGGTGCACGAACTCGCTGTAGGGGTGGCCGATCATGGCGGCGCGGGGATGGCCGAGGACCTCCTCGTAGCGGGGGTTCACGTAGGTGAAGCACTCGTCGGCGTCGAGCTCGCCGACCATGTCGAAGGCGCTCTCGGTCAGCGCCCGGAAGCGCTCGCGCGACTCCACGAGGGACTCGCGGGTGCGCTCGGTGAGCTCGGTCTGGGCATGCAGGCGCCGCTGGCTGGCGAGATGGATCTGCAGGGGGAGCCCGATCGCGCAGGCGGAGAACCAGGCGACGAAGACCAGCGGGGCGAGTGTCCCACCCGCGGTGAGCTGGGTGGCAGCGACCTCGTCGGTGATCGCCGCGAGCAGCACGACGCCCACGACGGCGACCTGGCTCCACGAGGGGCGGCGGAACGCGGCCCCGGCCAGGATCGCCGCAGCAGCCAGCACCAGCGCAGGCTCGACGAGCCGGGCGAAGAACGCCTCCATCCCCTCCAACCCGCCGGCGAAGCCGGTCAGACGCACGCCCACCAGCACGGCGGCCAAGGGCGCAACCCACACCGGTGCCTGGCCCCGCGCATAGGCCAGGGCGCCCGCCAGCTGTCCCGCGGGGAAGATCGGGGTGAGCAGGGTCACCGCCGCCCGTCCGCCGGCCCCCTCCACGCTCAGGGCCGCGCCAGAGGCCAGGATCGACACCCAGCTGAACGTCCACAGGACTCCGGGCCGCTCGCGGAACCCGGCGATGCACGCCCATGCCGTGAACGCTACGACGATCCCGACGCCGATCAGCTTGCCGTCCAGGGGGACCTCCAGCGCCCCCCGCCCCGGGGCCATCGCCATTCTAACAGGGTCGGCATCAGCGGGGCTCCCGCCCGGTGTAGCGCAGGAGCGCGTCGGCCAGCTGCGGAGAGGCGTTCTCCACGTGCTGCGGCTGGATGCGGGCTCCGGCCGCCACGAGCACCTCTGCGGTCTCGACCAGATCCCGCTGGCGCTGGGCCTCGCTACGGCCGGGATTGAAGAGACCATCGGCCCGGTCGTGGCTCGAGGCCCAGGCCAGAGCCCCCAGGGCCGTTCCCCCGTGCTGGTTCTCGAGCTCGGGATCGGCGCCACGCTCGAGCAGCAGCGCGACCACGTCGGCATGTCCCGCCCAGGCAGCGTGGTTGAGGGCGGTGCCCCGCCAGTCGCCTCCCTCCGAGTCCACGGGAAATCCCACATCCAGCATCGCGCCCACCGCATCGATGCGGCCGCACTCGGCCGCGCGGGCCAGG
Source organism: Myxococcota bacterium (assembly GCA_028278065.1). Classification (GTDB taxonomy): domain Bacteria; phylum Myxococcota_A; class UBA9160; order UBA9160; family JAFDET01; genus JAFDET01. Next base: position 1,327 of record JANQFA010000265.1, on the reverse strand, counting down.
AGAGCGTGGTCCTCCGGACCGAGGTCCCGGGAGCTCACCGTCCCGCCGGCCAGCAGCTTCCGCGCGGACGCCGCGTCGCCCACCGCGCACGCGCCCAAGAAGGCGTCCAGCGGCGCCAACGCGTCGTCCGCCCCGAGCTCGAGGAGCCGCTCCGCGGTCGCGCTGTGCCCGTGTCGGCGCGCGATCTGGTAGGCCGTGCGCCCGTCCCCGCTCGAGCGCGCGTCGAGCTCCGCGCCGTGGCGAGCCAGCAAGTCGAGCGCCTCCGCGCCCTGCCCCCGCAACGCTGCGTGGTAGAGCGGCGGGCCGGGGTGGAATCCCGTGGCCGGCTCGTTGGGATCCGCTCCTGCCTCGAGCAGCGTGCGCAGGCAGGTCGGCTCCCTGCGGTCGAGCGCGTGGTGCAGCACGTTGCCGCCGACGAGCGTCGCCCCGTACTCGACCAGGAGCTTCAGGCAGCGGCCGCTGGGGTCCTCGGTCGCGTGGTAGAGCGACTCCCCGTCGTCGGGCGACGCACCCGCCTCCAGCAGCGTCTTGGTGAGCTGAGGCTGGCGCCGCTCCACGCTGCCGTAGAGCGCGGTGAAGGAGTGCCGCCCGAAGATCGTGTCGCGCTCGGCGCGCACCTCCGCCACGGCGCCGGCCGCGAACAGGCGCTGGGCGATCTGCACCCGCGCCGCCTCCGTCGGGGCGCCGCCGAGGTTCACGCCCGACCAGCACAGCGTCCAGAGGGGAGGAGCACCGAGGGGACCATCGTGGCGCGTGGCGGCCTCGGGAGCGCGAGCGAGGCAATCCTCGGCCGCCGCCCGGTCGCCCGCGGCGCAGGCGGCCTGCAGGCCGGCGGTCGCCAGCTCGGGGGCGCGCGCCAGGAGATCATGGGCGTGTACCGGCGATTCGCCTACGGCAGCCTCGAGGAAGAGCCGCACGCGCTCGTCGAAGTCCGCGCGCAGGAAGGCCACCACGCGGACGAGTCGCGGCCAGCTCTCGATGCCGTACTCGCGGGCCACCACGAGCTGCGCGTCCGCCAGGCGGAAGGGCTCCGCGGCAGCCGCCCCCGGAGCGAGCGCGCGGAAGCGGGGGTGATGGGCGACGATGCGCTGGAGCGCCGCGGGGTCTCCTCCCGCGTGCGCCTTCTTCAGCGCCTTGGCGCGCTTGCGGTCGGACTCGAGACTGGGCCGGGCGGGAAGTGATCGGGTCATGACGACCTCCTTCATGGGCCCGTGTCCGCGGACGGGCCGAAGCAGGTCGATCGGGACCGATCTTCGTCGAGCATCCGGCCCATGGCCGGCAGCAGGTGGGACCTTCCCTTTCCGCGGACGGGTTGCGCCCTGCGCGC
>JANQFA010000233.1 GCA_028278065.1 Myxococcota bacterium | reverse complement strand
TGGTGACCTGGCAGGAGACCCTCTTCGACTACGAGCGCCCCACCAACCACGTCCTGTACAGCGCCGCGGCACGGGTCAGCAACGACGCGTGGCGCCTGGCGAGCGGGCGCGAGGCCCCGGCCTTCAGCGCGCGCGCCGTGCGCCTGCCGGCCCTGCTGGCCGCCGCCCTGGCCGTGCCGCTCCTGGGACTGCTGCTGCGCGACTGGGGGTTTCCGCGGGCCGGGGTCGCGGCGGCCTTCGTGCTGGCGCTCCATCCCTGGCACCTGCTGCACGGAGCCGAGGCGCGCGGCTACTCCTTCCTGGTGCTCTTCGCGATCGCGGCGTGTCTGGCCCTCGGGCGCGCGCTGACCACGGGAAGCGGCCGGGCCTGGGCAGGCTACGCCGTCTCGCTCGTAGCCCTGGTCTGGTCGCACCTCTTCGGGGTGTGGCTGGCGCTGGCGCTGGGCATGGCGGCGCTGGCGGGGACCTGGACGGGGGCCGAGCCCGGCCTGCGGAGCGCCCGCGTGACGCGCGCGGGGGTCGCCCACCTGGTGGCGGGCATGCTCCTCCTGCAGGTGCTGGCGCCGAACCTCGCGCAGATCCCGGGCTGGCGGGAGCACTTCGTGGGGCGCAGCGCGACCCAGCTCTCGGTGGCAGCGATCGGGCACCTGTGGTCCTTCGCGGCCACCGGCTTCGAGGCGCGCCACAAGGGCGCCCCGCCCGAGCGACACGAGGAGATGTATCCTTCGCTCGCCGAGCGCATGGACGGACGGCCCTGGATCGGTGCCGCGGTGCTGGGCCTGATCCCGCTGCTCGCGGCGATCGGCGGGCTGCGCGTCCTGGTGCGACGGGGAGCTCCCGCCTGGGTCGCCGCGGCGCTGGCGGCGTCGATCCCACTCGCCATCGTCGCGACCCAGCTCCAGGGCGGACAGTGGTATCCCCGCTTCGTGCTCTGGATCCTGGTACCGGTGCTCGGCTTCGCCTGCATCGGGATCGAGACCGCGGCCGAGCGCATGCCCTGGCCGGATGCGCGCACCCGGGCGGCCGGCGTCGCCGCCTGCCTGGCCGCCGGCATCGCCGCCTGGCTGGCGCTCACCGCGCCGCAGACCGCACTCCTCCTGACCCGGCCCCAGCTCCCGAGCGCCGAGGCCGTGGCGCTGGCGCGCCAGGTTGCGGGCGAAGGCGGTCTGGTCGCCGTCCTGGGTCTGCGCGGCGGCAACATGCACTTCGTGCTCTACGATCCGCATCTGCGCGAGCTCGAGGATGCAGAGGACCTGGCCGAGCTGGTCGACGAGGCCTCCGCGAAGGGCGTGGGGCTCGCCGTCCTCTACGCCTACGCGTACAAGAACCGGGACGTCCGCCCCGAGGCGTTTCGCCACCTGGACGACCCCGCCCGCTTCGAGGAGGCAGGCGTCCTGCACGCGGTCCAGGACGACCGCATGACCCGCGTCCTGCGCTGGACGGGCCGCCCCCTCGACGGAGCCGGCCCGTGAGGCCCGAACGGGACCGCGTCTTCGTCGCCCGCCTCGGCTGGGGAGCCGTGCTCGCCGGGCTGCTCGCCTTCGTCGTGCTGGCGCCGAAGCCGTGGTCCTTCCCGACCGGCCCGGACTTCTTCGGTCCGCCCGACCGACCGTTGGCCCACTCGGCGTGGATCGGTCTCTGGTGGGCTTCGGCGATCAACGCGGTGCCCGCCCTCCTCTTCCTGGTCACGGCGCCGCTCTGGGCACGCGCGCCCGACGCGCCCTCGCCAAAGCTGCCGCGGCCGCCGCGCGGACGCGGCCTGGTGCTCGCGCTGCTGGCGGCCTGCGCGCTGGCCGGCGCCCTGCGCTGGCCGCTCGCGCAGACGGGCCTCTGGTCCGACGAGGCCTGGAGCGTGAAGCACACCCTGACGGGCTACCGCATGCCGGCCCGCGACGGCTCGCCCGAGCTGGTGCTCCGCACGCCCACCTGGGGACGCACGCTCTGGACCTACTACCAGCCCACCAACCAGGTCCTCTACAGCGTGGCGGGTCGCGTGACGCTCTCCACCTGGCAGACGCTGACCGGGCGCGAGCCGCCCGAGTTCGAGGAGTGGGTCGTACGCCTCCCCGCGCTGGTCGCGGCGCTGGGCGCCGTCGCCGCGCTGGGCCTCCTGCTCGCCGAGTGGGGCCTGCCGCGGGCGGGCGTCGTCGCGGCCTTCGGCATGGCGATCCACCCCTGGGCCATCCGCTTCGGCGCGGACGGGCGCTCCTACAGCCTGGTGATCTGCTTCGCGGCGCTGGCGGCACTCCTCCTCACCCGGGCGCTGCGCTCGCCGACCTGGGCGCGCTGGTGGAGGTACGGCTGCGTGGTCTTCCTCATGCTGTGGAGCCACCTCTTCTCCCTCTACCTCGTGGCGACCCTCGCCCTGGGCGCGCTGGTCGCGCTGCTGCGCGACGGGGGCAGCGCGGCCACGCGCACGGCCCGGGTCGGGCGCCTGGTGGTGGTGAACGCCGCCGCGGTGCTGCTCGTCTTCCAGCTGATGTCCCCCAACCTGAGCCAGCTCGATCGCTGGCGCGGGATCTTCATCGGCGACGTGCAGACCGCCCACCTCACCCTTCCGGCGGTCGGCCACCTGTGGGCGCTGGCCGCCGTGGGGATCGAGGCGCGCGAGCCCGACGTCCCGGAGCGCGAGCCGGGGCGCTACGCCAGCCTCGCCGAGGGTCCGCCCGCCCAGCCGTGGTCGTACGGCGTGGCGCTCGCGGTGATGCCCGTCCTGATCGCGCTCGGCGCCCTGCGCCTGCTGCGCCGCGACGCGCCGGTGCCATGGGTCGCCCTGGGGCTGGCGTCGGCGATCCCTCTCGCCCTCTTCATGAACTGGCTCAACCAGGACCAGTGGTACTCGCGCTTCGGCACCTACGCCCTGCCGGTGACGGTGGGCTTCGCCGCCGTCGGGCTCGAGGGCGCGCTCCGGCGCGTCCTGCCCGGGCGAATGCGCGGCGGTCCCGCGCTCGCCGTCGCGTTGGCCCTCGCCCTGGCCGCCTTCCAGCTCTACGTGCTGCCGCAGACCCGCCAGCTCCTGAGCCGCCCCCACACGCCGTCGCGTCAGGTCTCGACGCTCTTCGCCGAGCGGCTGGGAACGGGTCGCGAGGACGGCATCCGGGCGGTCTTCGGGAACGTCGCCGGCGAGATCGTGGTGCAGACCTACGACCCGTGGATCCGCGTCCCCACCGACGCGGGCGACGTGGTCGCCCTGTGTGACGAGGCGCGGCGTTCCGGCGAGACCCTCCTCCTGGCCTATGGCCACCCGGACCGCAACCGCCGCAACCACCCCGACCTCTTCGCGCTGCTCGACGACCCCCGCCTCTTCCGCGAGGAGGCGCTCTTCGACGCCATCGAGGTGGAGCACCTGATGCGCGTCCTCCGCTACACGGGGCGCCCGGTCGCCTCCGACCTGGATCGGCCGGATCTCTGACCCGGCTCGGGCCCAGAGGTCTCCCCACGGGGAGGCCGGCCGACTCCGCGCAGCCGCCCATCCCGGGCCTCAACTCACCGCCGCCGCGGCCGATTGGTCAGTCGGGGAGGACACCATGCCCGCAGCGAGCATCAAGGGGAGCATCATCGCACCCATGGTGGAGGACCTCCGGGCCCTCCTGGACGGCGGACGCGTCCGCGAGGCCGACCTGGAGGCCCGCCTCGGGAGCGACGCCCTGCGACTCCTGGACACCAAGATCAACCCCAGCGACTGGATCGAGCTGGGGATCTACTCCGAGCTCGCCACCGTCCTGGCCGAGTTCGAGGGACGCAGCGACCCCCACTACATGCACCGCCGCGGCATCAAGGCCGGCGAGCGCATCGCGGCGGCGGGTCTCTACCGCCAGCTCACCTTCGTCGAGCGCGGCCGGACCTCCCACGAGTCCATGGATGCCTACCTCTCGGACCTGCGCATCATCCTCAGCCTGCAGGCCGCCCTGGTGACCGCCGGACGCTGGGAGGTGGCGGTGGACGAGGACCACGCCGACCGCGCCATGGTGGTGGTCCACGAGGCCGACGGCCTGCCGGAGCCGCTGGTCCAGGCGATGGCCGGCTTCTTCGAGGGCATCTCCGCCCGCGCCCACGAGAGCGGCATCGGCTGGCGCGCCGAGCGCCTCCCCGACGGCACCGTCCGCTTCCGCATGGACCGCGGCATCGGCGAGCTCGACTGAAGGGGCGGAAGGGCCGCACCGCCTTTGGCGGCGCCCCCACCCCACGGCTAGAATCCCCCTCCGCGTCCGCACCCGCGAACGCCCCGAGCCGACGTAGCTCAGTTGGTAGAGCAGCTGATTCGTAATCAGCAGGTCAGCGGTTCAAGTCCGCTCGTCGGCTCCATTGATTCCCGCGCAGGGTCAAGCCGTTGCTGCGCTGCGGGCAGTCCCCAAGCCGGGGTCTCCGGTGTGGCGGACACGGATGCACCCCCGACGATTCTAGGCCGCTTCGGGAGCGCCCGACGAGCCCTATACACCCGATTCGGGCAGGCGTATTCTGGGGCTCTGGGAAGGGCGGAGCCTGTCCATGCCGCACCGCCTGTTTCCCGTCCTCTGCGCCGCTCTGCTGCTGGCGATGGGCAGCGGCGCTCAGGCCACTCCCTACGTCCCCGACTTCTCCAACGGGCCAATCGTGTTCGACTTCGAGGACGGGCTCCAAGGGTGGGAGCTCGCGGGCTCGGCTGAGCGGGTGCCGACCGACGCCCTAGGTGGCGACTGGGCGATCCTAGGCGACGGTTTGGACCCACCTGCCGTCGATTACTTCCCCACGGGCATGTACTTGCAGCTGGATCTGACAAACGTCGCCGCGATCAGCTTCGATGTCTCTTTCGCGGGGACAGGCGGAAGGCCGGAGGGGTTTCTCATTCCGGCGCTCTCCCGACACCCCCAAAACCCCATCCCCGAGTTCTTCATTCCACTCGATCCAGAGATCCCCGGCGGCAACCCCGCCTCTCAGTCGATGGATGCTTCGGATCGCTGGGGTGACGGGATCGTGGCGTTCTACTGGGCCGACCCTCGGATCTGTGACGAGCTAGTCACCATCACCCCGGGCATCACCCTCTGCGCAGGAGGATCGCCTCCATTGGAAAGCCCGACGGCCTTGTTGGGCTTCATCGACAACATCACGCTCCACCCGGTGCCCGAGCCAGGCCTCGGGGGGCTCGTCCTTGGCTCGCTGGCGGTTGTCTGGGCTCTTGCGCGCCGAAGGCCACAGCAGGGGTAGGGGACTAGACGGGGCCGATACCTGCGTACCTATGCGGCGTTGGGTGTGGGGCTGCAGGTGGCTCCTTCGCAGGGTGAGGCGCATCGCCACACGAACCAGGAGCTTGCAGCGTTGGTGACCGTGTAGAGCCGACGCTTCGGGGCGTAGACTGAATGGAGCACAGGAGGTGTCTCATGCTGCGCTTCGTTCTCTACTTGGCGGCCGCCATCGTCTTTGCGGCTCCTGCCTGGGCCGCCGATCTCGTTCCTGTCCCCCTGCGACTCGACCACGTGCGTATTGAGTCGGGGAATCCCAATCAGATCGCATCCGGCTCGGGAACCGTGAGCCTCAACTGGAGTTCCATCGACTGGGTTGGAACAGGAACCACTGCGGTGAGCGATGCCTCAGGGGCGGTCGTGATCGATCTCTCCGGAAGCCTCACGAGCATTGGCGACCCGAGTGCGACCTCGCCAAGATCCTACCTCGGCATCTACGGTGGTGAGATCGGCGAAGCCATGCAGTTGTCGCTCACGGTTCCTGACGTGGGTGATGCGATGACCCCCGTTTGGTTCAAGTTCGAGATCGTATCCGCGACGGGAACAAACCTGCGACAGCCATCTTCGTTCTACTTCGTGTTTTCGAGCAGCGACAGCTTCGACTACCCCGTCTACGAGAGCTCAGTCCTCGGCGGCCTCGCGGCTCTTGGGTATGTGTACGGCGAACTGGACGATGATCCAGCCACAACCACGCCTATGGGATTCACCGTCTTGCAGTCGTTCATCCCTGGTGACGAGGTGACGTTGCTTAGCTTAGCCCTAGACGCATACATGAATCCGATCAGCAGAGCTTTGGGGGCGGCCTACTCGTTCGAGGGGCAGTTCCGAATCACGGCGTTCGTGGTCGATCCCACGGGAGGGGAGGTCGCCGACGCCGACGCTGACGGAGTTCCAAACGCCTTTGACAACTGCATCGACCAGCCCAACGGCACGGCCATTGCGGATCCGGGAGGCAGTATTCAGCGGGATACGAGCGGAAGTGGCTTTGGCAATATGTGCGATTGCGACTTCGACAACAGTGGGAGCTGCAACGCCGATGACTTCAACCTGTTCCTCCCCGACTTCGCCGCTGGAACCGACAGCGGAATCGGGAGCGACATGAACGGTGACGGCGTGGTCAACGCGAACGACCTCAACCTGTTCCTGCCTCTGTTCGCAGCGGGCCAGTCGGGGCCATCGGGGCATGTGCCGTGACGCTGTATCGGGGGTGGTTGGCCGCAGATAGCGGCTGTCAGCTGCAAGCTTGCTAGGCGGCCCGCCCCTAGGGAAAGAGGTGCGTTGGGGAGGGGGGGCACCCCCCGGCCCGGGTGTGTGGAATCGAGGGGCCGCATAGGGGCCGCCTGCCGTGTTGAGTGCCGCCCACTGCCGACGGTTTCCGGCTCTTGCAGACGCGCACAGCGCAACGGGCGGCGCCTCTTGCGCTTCCGATCTAGGTGCATGATCGGCGACCTGGGCCCGGGGGAGGCGGGAGGGCGACGACGTCGGCTCGGAGGCTCCTGGTTGCCCAGCGCCGGCGGCTCAG
>JANQFA010000163.1 GCA_028278065.1 Myxococcota bacterium | reverse complement strand
CCCTGCCTGGCCGCGTCAATGGAGTCGGAAGGAGATCTCCAGCTCGCGTGGGCCTCGGACCAGGAGGGAGTCGTGGGGGACGATCTCCCGCGTCTCGAGCCGGAAATCGGTGGCACGCCGGAACAGCTCTTCGAAGGCGATCCGGGCCTCCAGCCGCGCCAGGGCGGCACCGAGGCAGAAGTGGATGCCGTGGCCGAAGCCGAGATGGCCCTGGGGATTGCGGTGGATGTCGAAGCGGTCGGGATCGGGAAACCTCGCGGAGTCGCGGTTCGCCGAGGCGATCAGCACCATGACGCGCGAGTCCTTGGGGATGGTCCCGGCCTCGAACTCCACGTCCCCCGTGGTGAGTCGCGGAATGCCCTGGACGGGGGACTCGTAGCGGACGGCCTCTTCGAGCATCCCGGGGATGAGCGCGGGATCGGCCTGCACCTCCGCGAGCTGTTCCGGGTGCTGGAGCAGGGCCTTCATGGCGTTCCCGATCAGGTTCGTGGTGGTCTCGTTCCCGGCGATCAGGAGCAGCACGCAGAAGGTCATCACCTCGTCCGCGCTGAGCGCCTCCCCTTCCTCCGCCGCCACCAGGACGCTGATGAGATCGTCGCACGGGCTGCGGCGGCGATCCTCGATCATTCCCTCGAAGTAGGCCTCCATTTCGTCGGCCGCCCGGCGCACCTCGTCCCGCTCGAACGACGAGAGGCCGGAGAGGCCGAAGACGATGCAGTCCGACCAGTGCTTGAACTCGTCCCGCCGCCCGGGCTCGATTCCGAGCAGCTCGGCGATCACCGTGACCGGGAGCGGGATCGCCAGCCCGGCCTGCAGGTCGAAGCGGTCCCCGACCAGCGCCTTGTCCAGGTAGAGATCCGCCAGCTCCCGGATGCGCGGCTCCAGCGCCGCGATCCGGCGCGGCGTGAAGCCGCGATTGACGATCCTGCGCATGCGACCGTGCTCGGGGGGATCGACCGCGATCAGCATCGGGGCGTCGAGGATCCGGTGTCCTGCCAGGATCTGCGCGTTCGCTCCCCCAGGACCCGTGGCGCCGGACCCCTGCGAAATCTCGCGGAACGCCGTCGAGGAGAACTGCTCCGGATGGTGCAGGGCGTGGGCTACTTCCTCGTAGCGCGTCAGCGCGTAGAACGGCATGCCGGGCACGACCTGGTGTACCGGCGACTGGCGTCGCATCGCCTCGTAGTACGGATAGGGGTCCCGGCGCACCTCCGGGGAGATGGGTAGGTAGTCGCTCGGCTTGATCGGGGCGGCTTCGGTCGTCACGGATGCCTCCGCGGTGCGGGTGGGAAGTCTAGGCCGGCTCCGGGACGGAGCGGGGTCCGAGGCCCAGGAGCCGGCGCGCCACGCGGCGCACGTCCGCGCGGTGCGTCTCGCGTTGCTCGAGTGAGAGCGGATCGAAGGACAGCTCGGGCGCGAGGCTGGGGACGGCGGCCACGAAGAAGACGCTGCCGCCCGCCACCATGCTCACGAAGTGGAAGGGGTTTCCGGTGAGGGGGCGGAACTCGCCGCTGCGCTCGCCCCGCTCGAAGATCTCCTGGAGCATATCCAGGGCCGGCCGGCAGAGACGCTCGAAGGTCTCGGAGCGGGAGTCGCGGTTGGTGGCCTCCCGCAGGAGGAGGTGTGCCAGCGCGGGTCGGTCCCACACCGCATCGACCCAGAGGTCGACGCTTCGCTCGATGGCCTCCGAGAGCGAGGGGGTCGAGGCGAACAGGCTCCGGGCCCGGTCGAGGAGCGATCCGAAGACGTCTTCGACCACCGCCTCGTAGAGGGCGCGCTTGTCCCGGAAGTGATGGAAGAGGGCGGCGCGCGTCACACCGACCCGCGAGGCCACGTCCTCGAGACGGGCCTCTGCGAATCCGCGCTCGGCGAACACGGCCTCGGCGGCGCCGAGGATCTCGCTCCGGGTCTGCTCGGCGGGAGCGCGTCTGCGGGCAGCTCGCATCATCGGAAGATATTACTAACTGGAAAGTAAGTTGACAACCGGCCAGGCCCGGCGGATGATGGGCTCTCCCCGGGGGGTGCCCGATGAGCTGGATCGATCGGCGCAGTCTCGTTGCGCTCACCGCGGCCGGCTCGATCGGGGGGCTGGGGACCGGCATCACCCCGCTCGTCATGGGTGCCCTCGCCGACGCGGGGCTGGCTGCCCAGACGGTCGGCCTGCTGCTGACCGTGGAGCTGCTGGCCGCCTTCGTCGCGTCCGTCCTCCTCGCCGGCCGCATGGCGCTGGACTCCCGAGCCGCCTGGGCCGCACTCGGCGCCGTGGCGGTGGCCCTCGGCTCCGCGCTCGTGGCGGGAAGCGCCGACCACGGCGCTCTCATGGCCAGCCGGATCCTGGCGGGCGTGGGGGCGGGCGCACTGCTCGCCTCGTGCAACGCCGCCGCGGCGGCGACGCCCCAGCCGGATCGCACCTTCGCCGCGATGTCCGTCCTGCAGGGCGTCGTCTACGCAATCCTGCTGGGTGCCCTTCCCTACCCGACCGAGATCTGGGGCAAGGCCGGGATCTTCACCGCCATGGCGGGGCTCTCCCTGGTGGCGATCCCCATGATGAGGGGGCTTCCGCGTGTGGCCTCGGTCGGGGTCGTCTCGCGGCGGGGCCTCCCCCCGAACCGGGCGCGCGGTGCGGCGGTGCTGGTGGGCATCCTGGTGGTGGCGGTACCGGCCATGGGCATGTGGACGCTCGCGGAGCGGATCGGCGTCCGGACCGGACTGTCGGACACCGAGGTCGGCGCGGTGCTCGGCGTCACGAATCTCTTCGGGCTGCTCGGTGCCGGGCTGGCGGTCTGGCTCGGAACGCGCTTCGGCCGCGTGGCCCCGGTGCTGGCCGGCCTCTTCGTCATGACGGCCAGCACGGTGGCGCTCTCGCTCACCAGCCATGTCGGCGTCTACAGCGCGGCCCAGTTCCTGTGGGCCGTGAGCTTCCTGTTCGTGACGCCCTACGTGCTGGGCGTGGCGGCCGCGCTGGATCCCGCCGGGCGCTGGAGCGCCGCGGCCGCCGGCGTCGCCGCGCTCGGGGCCGCCATGGGGCCGGCCGTCGCGACCGCCCTGCTCGACGCGCCGCGTGCGCTCGCCGCGCTGAACGCGGCTGCGGGCGTGCTCGCCGCGGTCCTGGTCGGCTTCGCGCTGCGAGGTTCGCCGGCCCCGCCCGAGACCGGTCGGGCCGGCGGCTCGCGCGACGCCTAGCTCGACGGCCCCAAGGCGTCGAGGTCGATCGCGTCGGGAGCCGGCAGCTCGCCCGGGGCCAGCGGCGGGATCTCTCCCACCAGCATCCCGCCCAGGGCGTTGCGCAGCTCGGCCAGGTTCGCGGCGTCGGCGTCGGAGAGGACCCCCGTCGCGTGGGAGATGACCACCCCGGCGAGCTTCAGGCCGCGTCGCTGCGCCGCCTCGATGGTGAGCAGGGTGTGGTTGATCGTGCCCAGGGCACCGCGGGCGGCCACGAGCACGGGCAGTCCGAGGTTTGCAGCGAGGTCCGCCATGCTGACGGCCGGGGCGGCCGGAACGAGCAGTCCGCCGGCTCCCTCGACCACCATGACGTCGTGGCGCGCGCGCAGCACCTGCCAGGCGCGGTCCACCACGTCGAGCTGCACCTCGCGGCCCTCGTGGGCGGCGGCCACGGTGGGGGCCGCCGGCAGCGCGAACTGCTGGGGGCAGACCAGGTCGAGGGCATCGTCCACCCCCGCGGCCTCGCCCAGGGCCAGGGCGTCTCGAGGGCCGTCCGGGCCCACCCCGGTCTCGATCGGCTTCATCACGCCCACGTTCGCGCCGGTCGCCCGCACGGCTCGGACGAGCGCGCAGGACACGACGGTCTTGCCCACTGCGGTGTCCGTTCCCGTGACGAAGCAGGAGGTCACGCGGCGGCGATCTCCTCGGCGACGGCGTCGGCCAGCGCGTCGATGGCCTCCACCGGATGGGTGGCCATCGGCGTGATGCGCAGTCGCGCGGTGTCCGCGGGCACCGACGGGTGGCGGATGCCCTGGGCGTAGAAGCCGCGCTCGAGGAGCCGCTCGCAGACCGCCATGGTGCGGGCGTTGTCGCCGATCACCACCGGAACGATGTGGGTCGTGCTCGGTGCGCAGTCGATGCCGTGTGCGCCGAGCGCGGCGCGCAGGCGCGCCGCGTTGGCCTGGAGGCGCTCGCGCCGCCAGGGCTCGCGCTCCACCAGGCGCAGGGCCGCCCGCGCAGCCTCCACCTGGGGAGGCGCCAGGGCGCAGGAGAAGATGAAGCTCCGCGCGGTGTTCACGAGCAGATCGCGGAGCGCGGCGCTGCCCGCGACGAACGCCCCGAAGGAGCCGAAGGACTTGCCGAGCGTGCCCATCAGGACGTCCACGTCCGCCTCGACGCCCAGCAGCTCGGCGCTGCCGCGTCCGGAGGCGCCGAGGGTGCCCGTCCCGTGGGCGTCGTCCACCAGCACCATGGCTCCGTGTCGCCGCGCGACCGGGATCATCGCGTCGAGCGGCGCCACGTCTCCGTCCATGCTGTAGACCCCGTCCAGCGCCACGAGGACGCGCCGGTGTGCCGGCACCACCTCGCGCAGGACCTCGTCGAGTGCGTCCGCGTTGCCGTGCGCGAAGACGCGTACGCTCGCGCGCGAGAGCCGGCAGCCGTCCACGATGGAGGCGTGGTTGAGCGCGTCGGAGACCACCACGTCGGGCCGATCGGTCAGGGCCGGGATGACCCCGACGTTGGCCATGTAGCCGGTGTTGAAGGCGAGTGCGCTCTCGGTGCCGAGGAATCCGGCCAGCTCGGCCTCCAGCGCTTCGTGGAGCGAGAGGTTCCCGGTGATCAGGCGCGAGCCCCCCGCCGCACAGCCGTAGTCGCGCGCCGCCCGGGCCGCCGCCTCGGACACCTCGGGGTGGCGGGCCAGGTCGAGGTAGTTGCTGCCCGCGAAGAGCCAGACGTCCTTGCCGTCCACCTCCATGCGCGGCGCCTGGGCTCCGTCGAGGATGCGCATGCGCCGGTAGGTGCCGCGCTCGCGGATGCCGTCGAGGATCTCGGCAGCCGTGCCGTCGAGGATCTCGGCAGCCGTGCCGTCGAAGATCTCGGCAGCCGTGCCGTCGACGCGGGAGCCGCCCATCGCGTCAGGCTTCCCGGCGCACTTCCGGCTTGAGGATCTGGCCGTCGCCGCCGCGCAGGCGGAAGCCGCCCTCCTCGGGAAGCGACTCGTCCCAGCTCGGGTTGCCTTCCACCTCGAAGCCGGCGTCGCGGATCATCGCGTAGGTGTCGCGTACCGCGTCGCCGCGCGTGGTCAGGTAGCCCTCGACGAAGAGCGAGTTCGCCGGGTAGAGCGCCAGCGGGGTCACCGCGCGCAGGTGACCTTCCCGGCCGCCCGCGATGCGCACCTCGGCGCGCGGGTTCACCAGGCGCATCAGGGCGAGCGCGCGCAGGCAGCGCTCGGGCGAGAGCGAGCCGTCGGAGACCACCGGGTTCCCTTCGATGGGGATGAGGAAGTTGACCGGGATGGAGGGCACCTCCAGCTCGCGAAGCTTCAGGGCCACCTCCACCACGTCCCCGCTCTCCTCTCCCATCCCGAGGATGAGCCCGCTGCACGGCATGATCCCATGGCGCTTGGCGGCGCCCAGCGTGTCGACCCGGTCCTGGTAGGTGTGGGTGGAGCAGATCTCCGCGTAGTGCTCCTCGCTGGTGTTCAGGTTGTGGTTCAGGCGATCGAGCCCCGCCTCCGCCAGGATGCGCGCGTGCTCGTCCTCGATGAGGCCCACCGAGAGGCAGACCTCGATCGGCCAGCGCTCCTTCACCTTGCGTACGATGGCGGCCAGGCGCTTCGTGCGCTCGAGCGAGGGGCCGCGCCCGGACGAGACCATGCAGTAGCGGCTGGCGCCGGAGCGCGCGGCGTGCTCGGCCTCGGCGAGGATGTCCTCCTCGCTCTTGATCGGGTACTTGCGGATCGCGGCCTCGGAGTCGCGCGACTGGGAGCAGTAGCCGCAGTCCTCGGGGCAGAGTCCGTTCTGCACGTTGTTCAGCACGTGCACCATGACCTTGCGCCCGAAGTGGCGCCGGCGCGGCTCGAAGGCGGCATGCAGGAGGGGCAGGATCTCCAGGTCCTGGCCGTCCAGGATCCAGAGGCAGTCCTCCCGGGTGGGAGGCTCGTCGCGCAGCGCGCGCTCGGCGAGGCGGGAATAGCGTTCCAGCATGGGGACTTCTCCACGGGGACGGGGTTTGGGGCGGACGGTAGGGTGCGCCGCGGAGGGCTGTCAACTCCGATCCTGGCGGCGGTTTACAGCGCTCCTGCCGTAAGATCGGCGCGTGGCCAGGTCCAGGACCGCCTACGTCTGCACCGAGTGCGGGACCCAGCACCCCAGGATGATGGGTCGCTGCAACGGCTGCGCTGCCTGGGGGTCGCTGGTGGAGGAGAACGTCGGCGGCGGCGCCGCGGCCGGACGCGAGTCGCGCGCCCTGGACGCGGCGGGCGATCCGGGAACCCGCGGCAAGGCCCTCCCGCTCCACGCCATTCCCGCGGCGTCCGCGCCGCGCATCGAGACCGGGGTCGCCGAGCTCGACCGGGTGCTGGGCGGAGGCGTGGTGCCGGGGTCGGTGGTGCTGCTGGGGGGCGAGCCGGGCGTGGGAAAGTCCACGCTGGCGCTGCAGCTGGCCGGTCGCGTGCGGCAGGGCGGCGGCGCGGTCCTCTACGTGACGGGCGAGGAGTCCGTGGAGCAGGTACGGCTGCGCGCCGGGCGCCTGCCCGAGGTGCCGGGCGACGTCCTGGTGCTCTCCGAGACGCGCATCGAGGCGCTGGCCGCTCCCTGGCGGGAGGTGGCCCCGCAGCTGGTGGTGCTCGACTCGATCCAGACCCTGCACACCGACCGCGTCGAGTCTGCGCCGGGCTCCGTGGCCCAGGTGCGCGAGAGCGCCGCGCTCCTGGCCAACACCGCGAAGGCGGCGGGAACGGCGCTGGTGCTGATCGGGCACGTGACCAAGGAGGGTGTGCTGGCGGGGCCGCGCGTGCTGGAGCACCTGGTGGACGTGGTGCTCACCCTCGAGGGCGAGCGCAGCCACGCATACCGGCTCCTGCGCGCGACCAAGAACCGCTTCGGCTCCACCCAGGAGGTGGGGGTCTTCACGATGGAGGAGGCGGGCCTCGCGGGGGTCGCCAATCCCAGCGAGCTCTTCCTGTCCGAGCGCTCCGCGGCGACGCCCGGCTCCTGCATCGTGCCGATCGTCGAGGGCACGCGACCCATGCTGATCGAGATCCAGGCCCTGGTGGCGCCGGCGGGCTACGGCACGGCGCGGCGCACGGCGATCGGGATCGACGATGGGCGCGTGGCGCTCATGCTGGCGGTGCTGGACCGACACACCTCTGTGGATCTGGTGTCGCGCGACGTCTATGTGAACGTGACCGGAGGCGTGCGCATCGCCGAGCCCGCAGCCGACCTGGCGTTGGCTCTCGCCCTCGCTTCGAGTCGCCTGGACCTGGCACTGCCCCAGGATGCGGCGGCCTGCGGCGAAGTCGGTCTCGGCGGCGAGGTGCGGCGGGTGGGGCGCGTGGATCTGCGCGTGCGCGAGGCAGCACGTCTCGGCTTCCGGCGCATCCTGGCGCCCGCGGGCGCCGAAGCTCCGCACGGAGCCGAGGTGGTTCGCGTTGCCAGCGTGGCCGACGCGGTGGACTGGCTGCGTCGCAACGCCTCCCCGCAGGCGCGGCAGAGCGGCTCGAACCCACCGTGAACGCAGCGCTTCCGGGCTGACGGGGACGACCGTTCATCTTTACACCCCGGGGGCGTGCAGCTAGGTTGGGGTCCGATGCCCGCCCCCCCGGCCATTTCCCGCGCCTTCGCGCGGGCGCTCGACCGCATTGCCGACGACCTGGACCTGGTCGAAGCGGCGATGCGCGACCAGCTCGCCTCCCAGAGCATGCAGGTGCGGGAGGTCGGCGAGCATGTCCTGTCCTCGGGGGGGAAGCGCATGCGCCCCGCCCTGGTCTTCTTCGCCGCCGAGCTGTGCGGCTACACGGGTCCGCGTCGGGTGCAGATCGCCGCCGCGCTCGAGTTCCTGCACACCGCCACGCTGCTGCACGACGACGTGGTAGACGGCGGGGAGCTGCGTCGCGGTCGTCCCTCGGCCAATGTCCTGTGGGGCAACCGGCACGCCATCCTCGTGGGCGACTTCTTCTACGCGCGTGCCTCGAGCATGATCGTGGAGGACGGGGACCTCTCCATCCTCGAGGCCTTCGCCAACGCGATCCGGTTGATGGCCGAGGGCGAGCTGCTCCAGATGCAGACCTCGTTCGATCCCTCGATCAGCGAGGCGCAGTACTACGACGTGATCGATCGCAAGAGCGCCGCGTTGATGCGCACCGCCGGCGACGTCGGCGCGATCCTCGGCTCGGTCACCCGCGGAGAGCGCCGCCGGGTGGCCGAGTTTGCCCATCAGCTGGGCCTCGCCTTCCAGATCCGCGACGATGCGCTCGACTACGATGGAAGCGCCACGGCGCTCGGCAAGGAGCCATACGCGGACCTGCGCGAGGGCAAGGTCACCCTGCCGCTCCTGCTCGCGATGAAGCGCGCGACGCAGGCCGAGCAGGACGCCGTGGCCCGCGTGCTGAAGGACGCGGCGGACGCCGACCCGGAGGAGGCGTCCCGCGTGGACGTCTCCAGCGTCGTCGGACTGGTGGAGCGCCATCGCGGCGTGGAGGACACGATCCGCCGCGCCGAAGCCCATGTGGATCGCGCCATCGCAGCCGTGGCTCCGTTCCCCCGGAGCGACGCCAAGGACGCCCTCCTGGCGGCCGCCGACTTCGCCGTGGCGCGCGCTTCCTAGCGCGCGACCCCTCTCGCCCCGACCGGTCCCGCGGAGATCGATCAATGCATGTCAATCGGAAGCGCGTGCGGACGCTGGCGTCCGCTCTCGCCCTGCTGCTGGGGCTCACGGCGGCGACCGCCGCGACGGCCGACCTGAGGGGAGTGGTGAACGTGAACACCGCCTCGGCCGAGGAGCTCCAGCTCCTCCCCGGAGTCGGCGAGAGCCGCGCCGCAGCCATCCTGGAGCTGCGCCAGAAGGCCGGCGGCTTCAAGTCCGTGGAAGAGCTGGCCCAGGTGAAGGGGATCGGTGCAGTCGCCCTCGAGCGAATGCGCCCCCACGTCACCATCCAGGGCAAGACCACGGCACGCGTCGAGTGAGGCCCGCGCCGGGGGGTGTTCCCCCCCCGGCGCACCGCGCCTCGGGCGCGCGTGCTATCCACGCCGCCATGTCTCGTGCCGCCTGCATGGGCCTGGTCGCGTGGCTCGCGGCGACCGCCGTCCACGCGGATGCCGAGGTGCGGACGATCGTCCAGGCGGATGCCGAAGCTCGGCCGGCCGAGCGCGTCGTCTCGATGAACCCCTCGCTCAGCGCGATCCTCGTGGCGCTGGGTGCTCGCGAGGTGCTCGTCGGCGTGGACGCGTGGTCGAAGGAGAGCCGCGACGATCTGGGCGACCTCCCGTCGGTGGGGGGCCTCAGCAATCCCAGTCTCGAGCGCGTGGTGGCGTTGCGTCCCGACCTCGTCGTCGTGGTGCCGAGCTTCGAGCAGCGCGACTTCCGGGCGCAGCTGCGTGGCGTGGGGGTGCCCGTCCTCGAGCTGGATCCGAAGAGCTGGGACGAGGTGCTGGCGACGATCCACGCCCTGGGCGATGCCGTGGGACGGCGCGCAGAGGCCGACGCGCGGGTCGCGGCCATCGCGGCCGCGCGCGCGGAGGTGGAGTCGGCCGTCGCCGACAGGGCGCGTCCGCGCACGGTGCTCGTGCTGCAGCGCGAGCCGCTCTTCGTGGTCGGCCGCGGCAGCTTCATCGACGAGATGCTCGGCGCGGCGGGCGCCGACAATCTGGGTGCCGGGCTCGAGGGCCCCTACCCACGCGCGGGGCTGGAGTGGCTGGTGGCCGCCGCCCCGGAGGTGCTCCTCGACTCGAGCACCGATCCGACCCCGGCTGCCGACTACTGGTCCCGCTGGCAGTCGCTTCCCGCAGTACGGAACGGGCGCGTCGTCGGACTGGGCCCCGGAACCGCCACCCTTCCCGGCCCCTGGCTCGACCGGGCGCTGCGCATCCTGGCGCGCGCCGTGCACGGCGACGTCGTCGCGGAGTCCGCTCCGTGAAGGCGCTGAGCGCCCGCCGCTTCGCGGGGGTGGTCGCCGTGCTCGCGGCTCTCCTCGTCGCCGCCCTGGTGCTGGCGCTGATGGCGGGTCCCAGCGGACTCCCGGCCGGCGAGGTGCTCGCGGCCCTGCTGGGTGACGCGGACTCGGACGCGGCCGCCGACATCGTGCGCAGGATCCGGCTTCCCCGCGCCCTCCTCGCCGCGCTGGTGGGCGCGGCCCTGGCCGTCGCCGGCGTGTGCTTCCAGGCGTTGCTGCGCAATCCGCTGGCCGATCCCTACATCCTCGGCGTCTCGGGCGGAGCCGCGCTGGGAGGGATCGCGATGCTGTCCTTCGGCGCGGCCCTGGGTCTCGGCTATGGCGCCGTGCCGCCCGCCGCCTTCCTCGGTGCGGTTGCCACCACCGCCCTCCTCTACGCGCTCGCCGGGGCGCGCACGCGCTTCTCCACCACCCATCTCCTGCTCACCGGCGTGGTGTTCAATGCCTTCGCTTCGGCCGTGATCGTGTTCCTGGCGTCGGTGGCCGGATTCGCCGAGGGCGCCAGCATCTTCCTCTGGCTGATCGGCAGCCTGTCGGGGGCGCGCCTCGAGCTGGCCGGCTGGGTCGCGGCATTCCTCGCGGTCGGGCTGGCGGTCTCGCTCCCCCTTGCGCGCGGCCTGAACGCCCTCTCCCTCGGAGAGGAGTCGGCCGGCTGGCTCGGCGTGGACGTGGAGCGCGCCAAGCGGCGCCTGCTGCTGGCCACCTCGTTCATGGTCGGAGCGGCGGTCTCGGTCTCGGGCCTGATCGGCTTCGTCGGCCTGATCATCCCGCACCTGCTGCGCCTGGCGATCGGACCGGATCACCGGCTGCTGCTGCCCGCCTCGGCGCTGGGGGGCGCCGCCTTCCTGGTGGCCTGCGACACCGTCGCACGGATCGTGATGGAGGGCCGAGAGCTGCCTGTGGGAGCGATCACCGCGCTCGTCGGCGGCCCCCTCTTCCTGCTCCTCCTGCGCCGTCGCGCCATCCTGGAGTCGGCGCGATGAGCGCGCTGCGCTTCGACGGCGTCACGGCCCGCCTCGCTGGACGCGACGTGCTGCGCGGCGTCGATCTCGAGGTGCGCAGCGGAGAGGTGCTGGGCCTGCTCGGGCGCAACGGCGCAGGCAAGACCACGCTGCTGCGCGTCGCGACGGCGGTGCTGCCGGCGGGGGCGGGAAGCGTCCTCGTGAACGGCGCCGGGGTCTCCGAGCTCAGCCGACGCGAGCTGGCGCGCCGCCTCGCGGTGGTCCCCCAGGAGACGCACGTCCCCTTCCCCTTCCGCGTCTCAGAGGTGGTGCTGATGGGGAGGACTCCCCATCAGGGCGCCTTCGGCTTCGACGCGCCCGAGGATCTGGCCCGGGCGCAGGCGGCCCTCGAGCGGATGGGGGTCGCCCAGCTGGCCGATCGCTCGATCCTCGAGATCTCCGGGGGCGAGCGGCAGCTCGTGATGGTGGCCCGGGCGCTCGCCCAGGAGCCGGACGTCCTGCTCTTCGACGAGCCGACCGCCTTCCTCGATCTGGGCCACCGGCTGGACGTCCTGGGCGTGCTGCGCGAGGTCGCGGCCGACGGCCGCGCGGCGCTGGTCGTCTCCCACGACCTCACGCTCGCCGCCCGCTTCTGCGACCGGCTGGCCCTGCTCGCCGACGGCCGCATCGCCGCCTCGGGCTCCGCCGCGGACGTGCTCACCCCGGAGCACCTGCGCGCGGCCTTCGGCATCGAGGCCGACGTGGTGCCGGGCCCGGACGGCGCCCCGCTCGTCCTCCCGAGGTTGTAGTCGGCAACCGGACAACGTTCGTCCAGGGCGCCCCCCGTGAGCAGCAGATTGTGTTCCGACGATTGTGTCTGGCACGGGGATTGCCCTCTGGCGGGGCATGGCTGCCCGCGCACGATCCTTCCATCCACCCCACTGTCCCAACCCCGGGTGCCGTTTCCACGCCGATCCGGCCGGTTGGCCCTGGAAGCGGGCGGGCTTCTATCGCCGCCAGGCCGTCCCCCG
>JANQFA010000160.1 GCA_028278065.1 Myxococcota bacterium | reverse complement strand
GCCACCAGAAGCGGCTCGGCGTGAAGAAGGGCGACCGCCTCCCGCGCCGTCCGATCGGGCCGCACACCATCGCGACCTTCACCACGGAGTGGCGCTCCTACCTGATGACCGTGTGGGGGGCCTTCCAGGAGGACAACGGGCCTTCGTCGCTGCATCAGGCGGGCTGGCTGCCGGAGATGTCGCGCGATCTCGAAGGCGCCAAGGTGGACCCCACCGAAGGCGACGGCCTCTACAAGGGGCCCTCGCGCGGCCACGTGCAGCCCCGCTACGCAAACCTGATCGGTCTGCCGCGGGGCTACGGCTACGGCGCGTCGATGGGGGCCTGGATCCTCGACTATCTGACCAACTGGTGCGGAGAGTGGGGCGAGGTCGTCCACAGCAACATGCAGTACCGCTTCCCGGCCTTCACCGGTGACGTGACCTACCTGGACGGAGAGGTCAGCGAGATGATCTGGGACGATCCGTCCGGGCTGCCCCTCGCCGTGGTGCAGGTGACCATGACCAACCACAAGGGCGACGTCATGGCCAAGGGGCAGGCCGAGGTGAGGCTGCCGACCGAGTGAGCGTGGACGCGGACAGCCCGCGGCTCACCCTGGGCCGCTTCCTCGTGGACCCGGACAGCCCGCGGCTCACCCTGGGCCGCTTCCTCGAGGACGCGGTCGCGCGCGCGCCCGACGCCTGCGCCATCCGCTTCGAGGGGCGCAGCTGGAGCTACGGGGAGCTTCTCGAGGAGTCGCGGCGCCTGGCCCGCGGGCTGGTGGGCGCCGGCGTCGTGAAGGGCGCCCGGGTCGCCGTCTACATGGGGAACCGTCCGGAGTGGGTGGTGAGCGCCTTCGCCGTCGCCCTGGCGGGCGGGGTGCTGGTCCCGGTCAACACCTACGCCACGCCCGAGGAGCGCGACTACATCCTGCGCCACAGCGACGCGTCGCTCCTCCTCCTGCAGCCCGGCCTCCTCAAGCACCGCTTCCTGGAGGACCTGCGGGCGGACCATCCGGCCCTCGCCGAGGGGGAGAACGGGCGACTGCGCTGCGCGGCCCTTCCGCACCTGCGCCGGATCGCCTGCCTCGGCGAGGCGGACTGGAGCGAGCTCGTCGAGGCGGGCGAGGACGTGTCCGAGGCGCTCCTGGATGCGATCGGCGCGGAGATCGTGCCCAGCGACGACGGGCTGATCATCTACACGTCGGGCACCACCGCCAACCCCAAGGGCGTCCTGCACACCCACCGGGCGGCGGTGGTGCAGAGCCTGCGCTTCGCCGAGCTGCTCCGCTTCGGTCCCGAGGATCGGGTGTGGACCTGCTACCCGTTCTTCTGGACCGCGGGCATCGCCATGTCCCTCGGCGCGACCCTGGCCGCCGGGGGCACGCTCATCCTCCAGGAGCACTTCGAGCCCGCGGCGGCCCTCGACCTGATGGAGAAGGAGCGCGCCACCGCCGCGCACGCCTGGGCGCACCAGCACAAGGCCATGGGCGAGGATCCTTCACTGGCGAGCCGCGACCTGTCGAGCCTGAGCAAGCTGGATCCGGGGAACCCGCTCGCCGCGCGCGCCGGGATCAGCGAGGACGACTACAGCCCCAACGCAGCGTACGGGCTCTCGGAGACGTTCACCATCGCCAGCATGCTCCCGGCCGATGCGCCGGTGGAGATCCGGCGCGGGACCAGCGGCAAGCCGCTGCCCGGGACGCTCCTGCGCATCGTGCATCCCGAGGGCGGCGAGCCCCTCCCGCAGGGCGAAGAGGGCGAGATCGCGGTGAAGGGAGTCACCTTCATGCGGGGCTACTACAAGGTGGCGCCCGAGAAGACGGTGGACGAGAACGGCTTCTTCCGCACCCAGGACGGGGGCTTCCTCGACTCCGACGGTTTCCTGCACTGGACGGGCCGGCTCTCCAACCTGATCAAGACGGGCGGGGCCAACGTCTCGCCGGTCGAGATCGAGAATGCCGCCGCCCAGCTCGACACGCTCCGCGTGGGGCTGCCCGTGGGTCTTCCCCATCCCACCCTGGGCGAAGTCGTGGTGCTGTGCGCGGTGGCGGTGGAGGGGGCCGAGGCCGACGAGGATGCGGTGCGGGCCTTCCTGCGCGAGCGGCTGGCCGCCTACAAGGTTCCGCGACGGGTGCTCTTCTTCGCACCCGACGAGCTCTCCTACACCGGGACCCAGAAGGTCCAGATCGGCCCCCTGCGCGAGAAGGCCCTCGAACGGCTGGCCGGGCAGGAGATCGACGGGCACACCTACTGAGCGATCGGCTCGGCCACGGGGGTTCCAGCTTGACACGCTCCGTCGACTGCCGGGATTCTCGTCCGATGCGCGCGGCCAAGTACCTCGGCGAGGGCGCCATCGCGGTCGTAGACCACCCCGTCCCGGAGCTGGGTCCCGACGAGGTCCTGGTGGAGGTGAGCCACTGCGGCGTCTGCGGAACGGACCTGCACATGGTGCTCGAGGGGATGGGGCGTCCGGACAGCATCGGTGGGCACGAGTACGCCGGC
>JANQFA010000226.1 GCA_028278065.1 Myxococcota bacterium | reverse complement strand
CGAGAAGGTGGTGGTGATCTCCACCGCCCACGGCCTCAAGTTCACCGACTACAAGCTCCGCTACCACGAGATGGAGCTCGAGGGCATCGTCTCCGAGATGCCCAACCCGCCGATCGAGCTCGAGGCCGACTACGAGACGGTCCGCGAGCGACTGCTGCGGGAGATCGACGCGCGCTTCCCGCTCTAGGAGGCCCCCCATGTTCACCGGGATCGTCGAGACCGTCGGGAAGATCGCCTCCGCGGAGGAGCGCGGCGAGGTGGTGCGCTTCGCGATCGAGGCGCCCGCCGTGGTCGCGGGGGTCGAGATCGGGGACAGCGTGGCGATCAACGGCGCCTGCCTCACGGTCGTGGACGTGGCCGGGGGGGTGCTCTCCTTCGAGGCGATCCGGGAGACCCTGCTCAAGACGTCGCTGGGGAGCCTGGATGTCGGCCAGCGGGTGAACGTCGAGCGCGCGATGCGGGCCGACGGGCGGCTCGACGGTCACATCGTCCAGGGCCATGTGGACGCTACCGGCCGGGTCGAGCGCCTGGAGCGCGACGGCGACGACGTGCGCTTCTACGTGACCTGCTCCGAGGAGCTGGCGGACCTCCTGGTGGAGAAGGGCAGCGTGGCCATCGACGGGGTCTCGCTGACCGTTTGCGACGTGCGCCGAGATGGCTTCGACGTCGCGCTCATTCCCCACACCCTCGAGGTGACCACCCTGGGCGAACGCTCGCCCGGTGATCCGGTGAACCTCGAAGCCGACGTCCTCGGCAAGTACGTGAAGAAGTACCTGGAGCGGATCTCTCCGAGCTAGCCGGAGGCACGCCGTGGCCGATGCCGAGAACACGAAGCCGGGCTCGTCGCCGGGGCTCCTGCGCCGGCTCGTGGCGGCTGCGCAGAACGGCCTGGAGATCGCGCGCTTCGGGGGGCTCGCCGAGCGCGAGCCGTCGCCCCACGCGATCGTGGCCGAGGGGGCGAACCACCGGCTGCGGCGCTACTTCGTCTCGCAGGCCGGCGGTCCGCCGGCGCTCCTCGTTCCCCCGCTCATGATGACGGCGGAGGTCTGGGACGTGGCGCCCGATACGAGCGCGGTGGCGGCCCTGCGCGCGTCCGGCGTCGATCCGTGGGTCGTCGACTTCGGGTCGCCCGAGGTGGAGGAGGGCGGTCTCGAGCGGACGCTCAACGACCACGTGCTGGCGGTGAGCGAGGCCGTGGCCACGGTGCGCGAGAAGACCGGACGCGACGTGCACCTGATGGGCTACTCGCAGGGCGGGATGTTCTGCTACCAGGCGGCGGCCTACCGCAACGCGGCCTGCGCAGACGGCTCGGGGATCGCTTCGCTGGTGGGCTTCGGAAGTCCGGTGGACCTGCATGGAGCGCTGCCGGTGGACCTGCCCGCGGACGTCCTCGCGCAGGTGATCGACGGCGTCGGCAGCGTCCAGTCGCGCCTCTTTCCCTCCGGCATCCCCTCCTGGGCGACCAAGCTCGGTTTCCAGCTGATGGACCCCGTGAATGCCGTCCGTCAGCGCATCGACTTCGCCCGTCAGCTCTACGACCGCGAGGCGCTCCTCGAACGGGAGGGCATGCGCCGCTTCCTGGACGGCGAGGCCTGGATCGCGTTCCCCGGCCCTGCGCTGCTGGACGTGGCCCAGCAGCTCGTCGCCCACAATCGCATGCTGCAGGGCGGCTTCGTGATCGACGGCTATTCGATCACCCTGGCCAGCATCACCTGCCCGATCCTGGTCTTCACCGGCAAGAACGACTCGATCGCACCGCCGCGGACCGTGCGGGCCATCTACAAGGCCGCACCGCGCGCCGAGGCGTGGGAGGTCTCCCTGCCGGCCGGGCACTTCGGCCTGGTGGTGGGCTCGCGCTCGGCCGAGATCACCTGGCCGACGGTGGCGCGCTGGCTCGACTGGTGCGAGGGAGGCGCGGAGCGGCCGCAGAATCTCGTACGGCTCGAGTCGAGGGAGAAGCGCGCTTCCGGGACGCCCGGGCTGGTGGAGCAGGTGAGCGAGGGCGTGGGAAGCATGTGGAGCATCGGCGCCGGGCTGGCGAGCGGCGCGGCGGAGATCGTCGGCCGCGGATCCGGACTGGTGTCCCGGCTCTCCGACGCGATCGCGCCGCAGCTCCCGCTGCTCGGTCGCCTCGATCGGCTGCGCAGCGCCAGCCGCGTGGGCCTGGGTCGGGTGCTGCAGGAGCGCGCCGAGGAGTCGCCCGAGGAGACGTTCTTCCTGTTCGAAGGGCGCGCCCACAGCTATCGCGCGGCGAACCAGCGGGTCGACAATGTGGTGCTCGGCCTGCTGGCGTGCGGGGTGCGTCAGGGCGAGCACGTGGGCGTGCTCATGAGCACCCGGCCGAGCGCCCTGGCCGCCACCTTCGCCCTCTCGCGCATCGGCGCCGTGCCCGTCCTGCTGCGGCCGGACGTCGATCTGCGCACACAGCTGCGCGAGACCCCGGTGAGTCACCTGGTGAGCGACCCGGAGCACGGCCCGGGGGCCGTGGAGTCGTTCGGCGAGGGCGTCCTGGTCCTGGGTGGCGGCGGTGGCCCGCGCGAGCTCCCGCCCGGGCTCCTGGACATGGAGGCGATCGATGTCGCCCAGGTGGAGCCGCCGGGCTGGTACACACCCGATCCGGGCCTGGCCGGGGAGCTGGGACTGATCCTGATCGCCGGTGACAGCGAGCGGATCGGCGTAAACCGGGTCACCAACCGGCGCTTCGCAACCTCCGCCTACGGAACCGCGACGGCATGCGCCCTGACCGAAGGCGACACCGTCTGCTGCTGCTCGCCCACCTACCACGCCACCGGGATCCTGGTCTGTGTGGGCGGCGCGCTCGTGGCAGGGGCGCGCCTGGCGATGACCGAGCCCTCCCAGGGGGCGCTCGACCCTCGGAGCTTCTGGGAGGACGTGCGCCGCTACGGCGTGAGCGTGGTCTTCTACACCGGCACGATGCTGCGCTTCCTCGTGAACGCGCCGGCCACGCCTGCCGAGCGGCACCATCCCATCCGCCTCTTCGCCGGGAGCGGCATGCCGCTGGGGATCTGGAAGCGGGTTGCCGAGCGCTTCCACCCCGCCCGCGTCGTCGAGTTCTACGCGGCGACCGAAGGGGACGCGGTGCTGGTGAACGTCACCGGGCGCAAGCCCGGGTGCGTGGGTCGCCCCCTGCCGGGAGGCGCCGAGCTGGCCGTCGCCCGCTACGACCTCTCGCGAGAGCGGCTCGAGCTGGACACAGGCGGCTTTGCCCTTCGCTGCGACGAAGGCGAGGCGGGTCTCCTGCTGGGGCGGGTCGATGCGGGTCGGGGGGGCGCTGCGTCCAGGGTCCTGCGCAGCGTCTTCGCGGCGGGTGACACCTGGTTCTCCACCGGTGAGCTCGTGAGCGTCGACTCGGATGGCGACTACTGGCTGGTCGGAGGCGTCGCGGACACGGTGGACGCTCCGGGCGGCGCCTTCTCCCCCGTTCCGGTGGAGCGGGTGCTGGCGGGGTCCCTCGGCTTCGTCGACGTCGTGGCGGTGTACGGCGTGGCGGTCGAGGGACTCGACGCCGAGATTCCCGTCGCGGCTCTGACGCTGCGCCGCGGGGCCAAGCTCGATGCGCTGGGGCTCCGGCGCGTGGTGACCGACGCGCTTCCTCCGGCGGAGCGCCCCCTGGTGGTGCGCGTCGTCGAGACGCTGCCGCTCACCGCGGGACAGCGCATCCGGAGATCGGCCCTGCGCCGGCAGGGCCTGGGGCTCGGGACCGGCGGCGGGGAGGTCCTGTGGCTGGCGCCGGGGGAGCCGGCCTATGTCCCCCTCGATCTCGAGCACGGGATCGACGCGCTGCGCTCGGTGCCGCGCTAGACAGACGGCGCCCGCGTTCTAGGTGGCGCCCGCCACGAAGCAGCCGGCGTTCTTCGGGACCCGGTAGCACCCTTCGCTGTCCACGACCTTGCGGATCTCCGAAGCCATCAGCTGGAGGAGCGGCTCCCGGTGGCTGCCGTCCTCGGGGAGCGGGTCGACGTGGTCGATCAGGGCGCTCGCGTAGTAGCGGAGCGCCGAATCCGCGTCAGGGAAACGGAAGGCGTCGTTGCGGACCTTCAGCTTCGCTTCGGGGAAGACCTCCTGCACCTCGTCCAGATGGCCGAGGTGGAAGCTGGCGTAGACGGGCGGATGGGTCTCGTATCCGAGAAACGCGGCGACGTCGTCGTGGAGCCGGAGCAGGCGGCGGCCGCTGTCCGCCGCGTTCGTGCCGATCACGATCCGCCCGTCGTCGGCCAGGACCCGGCGCATCTCGCGCAGAGCCGCAGCGCGGTCGGCCACGTGGTAGAGCATGTGGTTGCACAGGATGCGATCCACGGAGCCGTCGGCGAAGGGCAGGTGGATCGCGTCGCCGCGCGCGAGGAGGACGTGCAGGCGGTCGCAGCGGGCCTGGGCGGCTGCCTCCCGCAGCATGCCCAGCGAACGGTCCACGCCGACCGTGCGCATGCGCTGCTGCTTCATGCGTGGGTGCTGCGCTCCGTGGCCGCAGCCCACGTCGAGCAGCAGGAGATCCGGCAGCGGCTCGAGGTGCCCGAGGATGAAGTCGATGTAGTGGCTGCGGTTCTCGCTGAAGCGCGCGTGTGCCTCGTGGCGGGCGCGCAGGCGCTCGGCATCGCCGTACTGGTAGGCGAGATAGGCCGGTTCGGTGAAGCGGCGGGGCAAGCGCGTGCCTCCCGAGACCACCTTAGACCGGATCGGGCGAAAGGGGGGCGCCAAGCGGGCCTCGGCCCTTGCGCGCAGCTCGGAAACACACTAGACTGACCAGTCAGTTTGGATCATAAGGCACTGATGTCACAGGAGCTTTCAGCCAGGAGCCGACGTCGAGCGCCGCCCGAGGCGCGCCGTGCCCAGATCCTGGAGGCGGCCCTGCGCTGCTTCTCCGAGCGGGGCTACCACGCCGCCACCATGGACGACGTGGCCCGCGAGGCCGGCCTCTCCAAGGGCAGCCTCTACTGGCACTTCCCCAGCAAGGCCGACGTCTTCCTGGGCCTCTCGCAGGCCTACGCGCTCGAGCTCTTCGCCGCCTGGGAGGAGATGGGCTCGGACGACGGGCCGGTGATCGAGCTGCTCGGCCGCGTCGGCGAGTCGACGATCACCCGCATCCTCGCGCAGGGCGACCTCCTGCGGGCCTGGGCGGAGTTCATCACCCACCGCGAGATCCAGGATCTCTTCTCCCAGATCTATCGTGCCTCGCGGCGCGAGCTGCGGGGTTGGATCGAGCGCGGAATCGCCGAAGGCGAGATCCGGGACCTCGACTCCGTCGGCGTCGCGGCCTCGCTCACCGCCGTCATCGAGGGCCTCCTGCTCCAGATGCTCGTCGACCCGGAGTTCGACGTCGTCGCTCACTGGCGCGTCGCCTGGGCCGTGTTCTCGAAGGGAATCGCCGCATGAACATTCGCCTCCTGTCGTGGATCCTGCTTCTCTCCCTGCCTGCCGTGGAGGCCGGCGCCGCCGAGCTGCTGCCACCGCCCGACGGAGCCGACGCGCGCGAGATCGCCCGGCGCCAGGAGGACGTATTGCGCGGCGACAGCGCCTACATGGAGGCCGCCATGACGGTGATCTCGCCGCGTCTGCCGACCCCGCGCGTGGTGGAGATGAAGAGCTGGGACGACCGCGCCAACAAGCGGTCCTTCATCCGCATCCTCGCGCCCACCAAGGACCGGGGAACCGGCTTCCTGATGAAGCGGCCCAACCTCTGGATGTACGTGCCGCGCGTCGAGCGCACGATGCGCATCCCGCCGTCGATGATGCTGCAGTCCTGGATGGGGAGCGACTTCACCAACGACGACCTGGTGAGGCAGTCGAGCCAGCTCGACGACTACGACCACAACCTCCTGGGCATCGACCCGGCCCTCGAGGGCCACGATGGGGTCCGCTCCTACGTCGTGGAGTTCCTGCCGCACGAGGACGCGCCGGTCGTCTGGGGGCGCATCATCTCGTGGATCGAGACGGAGCACTACACGCCGCTGCGCCAGGAGTTCTACGACGAGGAGGGGGCCCGGCTGCGGATCTTCGAGCTGGGCGACGTGCGCGAAGTGCAGGGACGCCACTTCCCCCACAAGTGGACCATGCGTCCCCTCGACAAGGAGGGGCACTCCACGACGCTCGAGATGAGCGTGATCCGGTTCAACGAGGAGTTCGACGAGGCCATCTTCTCCACCCGCCACCTGAAGACGGAGGACCGATGAGCCTCGAGTGGCGGCTCGCCTGGCGGAACGTCTGGCGGAATCCGCGCCGCACGGGGCTCACCATCGCCGCGACGGTCTTCGCGGTCGTGCTCGTGGTCTTCTTCGTCGCCATGGCGGCCGGGCTGCACGAGAAGATGATCGAGGATGCGGTCCGGCTCCAGTCGGGCCACGTGGCGGTGGCCGGCGCGGGCTACTTCGAGAACCGCACGCTGGAGCAGTACGTGGTGGTGGACCCGGCCGTCGAGGCGGCCTTCGACGGGGCCGAGGGCGTGCGCGCCTGGGCGCCGCGGGTGCTCGGCTTCGGACTCCTCTCCAAGGAGACCGATGCGCGCGGGGTCGCCGTCCTCGGCGTCGACCCGGAGCGGGAGCCGGAGGTCACCACCCTGGCCGAGCGGGTCCAGCGCGGTGCCTTCGTCTCGAACGACACGCCGCGAGGAATCGTGCTGGCCTCGCGTCTCGCGGACAACCTCGGCGCGGAGGTGGGTGACGTCCTCTTCCTCTACTCCCAGGCCTGGACGCTGGAGAGCGCCTTCGACCTGTTCACCGTGGTGGGCGTCATGAAGATCCCCGACGTGAACATGGATCGGAGCTTCGCGGTCATCTCGCTGGCCGACGCGCGCGACTTCTTCGTGTACGGCGATCGGGCCAGTGAGGTCGCCGTGCTGGCCAGCGACGCCGAAGCGGCGCCCTTGGTGGCGGCCGGCCTGCGCAGCACCCTCGAAGGCGCCGAGCCGGTCGACGTGCGCACCTGGGATCGACTGATGCCGGAGCTGGTGCAGTTCATCTTCCTCGACGACGCCGCGATGTACATGCTGCTGGTCATCCTGGTCGTCGTGGTGGGCTTCGGGATCCTCAACACCATCCTGATGGCGGTGCTCGAGCGGACCCGCGAGCTGGGGGTTCTGCTGGCCCTGGGCCTCCGCCCCATGGCCGTCTTCCGGGTCGTCTATGTCGAGTCGCTGGCCCTGGCCGGGGTGGGCCTGCTGCTCGGCCTGGTCCTGGCGATCCCCCTGGTGCTGTGGTTCGAGGGACACCCGGTCGCCCTGACGGGAGAGATGGCGGCGGCCACCGAGCTCTTCGGGATGGAGCCGGTCATGACCTGGAAGCTGAAGCCGTTGAATCCGATCGGCTCCACGATCACCATCCTCGGCGTCGCCGCGCTCGCCGCCTTCTACCCGGCGGTCAAGGCCGCGCGCGGGCGCCCGGTCGACGCCTTGAGGAGCCTGTGATGGGCGGGCGCACGGCCGCCGTCCTGGCTGGGCTGCGGCGTGGGGGCCGGTTCTCGACCCAGGTCTTCGCGGCCATCGCCCGCGACCGCATCCTGTGGCGCGTCGCCTGGCGCAACGTCTGGCGCAACGGCCGGCGCACGGGCGTGGTGGTGACCGCGATCGCGGTGGGCATCGCGGGCGCGGTGCTCTCGATGGCGATCCAGTTCGGGATGGTGTTCCAGATGGTGGAGACCGCGATCGCCACCGATCTGGGCCACGTCCAGGTCCACGCGCCGGGCTTCCGGGACGATCCCGGTCTCGATCATCGGCTCGACGACGGCGGACGCGCGGGCGGCGTGGCGCTGGACGAGCTGCCGCAGGTGGCCGCCTGGTCGCCCCGGGTGCGCGCCTCGGGCCTGATCACGTCGCCGCGCTCGAGTGCCGGGATCCAGCTGATCGCCATCGAGCCGGCCCGCGAGGCGGCGATCACGGTGGTCTCCGACTCGATGGTCGCGGGCGCCTACCTGGACGGCGACGCGCGCCGCGTGCTGATCGGCCAGGCCCTCGCCGACCGGCTGCACGTGAAGGTGGGCTCCAAGGTCGTCGTCTCCGCGACCGACGTGCACGGCGATCTGGCGGGCGAGGCGTTCCGGGTGGCGGGTCTCTACCGCACCGCGTCGCTCGAGATGGACCGCACGACGGTCTTCGTGCGGCTCTCGGAGGGCCAGAAGCTGCTTGCCCTGGGAGAGGCCGTCTCGGAGCTGGTCGTGCGCGCCCGGGACCGCAAGGACGCGGCCGATCTGGCCGCCGAGCTCGGGCGCCGCCTGGGCAGCGAGGCCGACGTGCGCACCTGGCGCGAGCTGGCGCCGCTGCTCGTCTACTTCGTCGACATGTTCGACCAGATGGCCTGGATCGTGTACGCGGCGGTCTTCATCGCGATGGCGTTCGGGATCGCCAACGTCCTCCTGATGGCGGTCTTCGAACGCACCCGGGAGATCGGCGTGATGCGCTCGATCGGCATGAACGGACAACGGGTGGTGGGGCTCGTCACCCTGGAGTCCGTCTTCCTCGTCCTGGTGGGTCTGGCGGCCGGCTTCGCTCTCACGGGGCTGGGGCTCTTCCTGTTGCGCGACGGGATCGACCTCTCGCGCTGGGCCCAGGGCCTCAACGCCCTGGGCGTCTCGAACACGATCACACCGGTCCTGAGGCCGGCCGACGTGCTGGCGCCGGTGGTGGTCGCCACGATCACCGCGCTGCTGGCGGGGCTCTGGCCGGCGATCCGCGCCAGCCGCGCGCAGCCGGCGGACGCCCTCAGGCACGTGTAGGGAGGAGAGCAGAGATGGCGATCCTGGAGGCGCGGGGCGTCCACAAGGTCTACGAGACGCGCGGGGTCGAGACGACGGCCGTGAACGGCGTCGACCTGGCCCTGGAGCCGGGTGAGTTCACGGTGCTCTACGGACCCAGCGGCTGCGGGAAGACCACCCTCCTCAACCTGTTGGGCGCCCTCGACGAGCCCACCCGGGGCACCGTGCACCTGCTGGGCCGCGATCTGGGCCAGCTCTCCTCCGCCGCCCTGGCCCAGCTCCGTCTCCACGAGCTGGGCTTCATCTTCCAGGCCTACAACCTGATCCCCGTGCTCACGGCCCGCGAGAACGTGGAGTTCGTGATGGAGCTCCAGGGCGTTCCGGCGGGTGACCGCAAGGCGCGCTCGGACGCCATCCTGGCCGAGGTCGGGCTGGCCGAGATGGCCGACAAGCGGCCGCTGGAGATGAGCGGCGGACAGCAGCAGCGCGTGGCCGTCGCCCGAGCCATCGTGGGCCGCCCCGCGGTCGTGCTGGCCGACGAGCCCACGGCCAATCTCGACTCCCACACCGCGTCGGCGCTCCTGGACCTGATGCTGCAGCTCAACCGCGAGAGCGGCGTCACCTTCCTCTTCTCCACCCACGACCCCATGGTGATCGAGAAGGCGCGGCGCCGGGTGCGCCTCCTCGACGGCCGCATCGAAGCCGACGAGCGCGAGGCGTGAGGCACCTCGCCCGCGCGCTGGCCCTGGTGGCGTGTCTGGCGGACGCGAACGCACACGCCCGCGAGCTCTGGTCCCGCGGCGACGCCTCGGTCGAGTTCACCGGGTCCGTCAAGCAGATCGTCCAGGGCACCCATGGCACCGACGCCGAGCGCTTCGACGAGCTGGCGGCGCGGGATCCCCGCTGCATCGTGGCAGCCGCCTTCGAGCGGTGCTCCGCCTTCTCGATCGTGGGTGACCAGGGGGTCTGGCAGAGCCTCACCCGTGCGCGCTTCCGCTTCGACGTCACCGTGAACGAGCACCTCTCGGGTGTGCTGGCCTACGACCACGAGCTCCTCCTCGGCACCCTCGATACCCTGGGTGCGCAGCTCGGCGAGGCCTTCCGCCTGGAGCAGCTCGCCGATCTGACCTGGGACGTGAAGGTCGGCGGGCTCCCGACCGACCACGTCTGGTGGCGGCACCGGATCTACCGCGGCTTCCTGCGTCTCGAGGCCGGGCAGCTCGAGGCGTCCGTCGGCCGCCAGCGCATTCCGTGGGGCGTGGGGCGCCTGTGGAACCCGGCCGACCGCTTCAACGCCATCGGGCCCCTGGCCATCGAGCAGGATCAGATCCTGGGCGTCGATGCCGTTGCGGCGCGCTGGAACTTCAGCGGCTTCGACTACGCGGAAGCCGTCTACCAGCCCAACAGCCGTTCCGAGGACGCGGCGTACGGCCTCCGCCTGCACGGGACCCGGGGCGAGGTGGACTTCTCGCTGCTCGGCGGACGCTGGGAGAGCGACTGGGGTGTGGGCTTCGACCTCGCGGCCAACGTGCGGGATGCGGCGCTGCGCGTCGAGTTCGTCTGGACGCGTCCCACCCGCGACGTCTGGCCGGTCGGCGCAGCCGCGCCCGGGCGCCTCGACGACTTCGTCCAGGCGGTCGTCTCCCTGGACTACAACTTTCCGATCGGGAAGGGCCTCTACTTCCTGGTGGAGCATCTCTACAACGGCAACGCGCTGGGCTTCGGGGCAGGCGAGCCGGGCGTGCTCCTGCCCTTCTTCGAGTCGACGGCCCAGGCGCCGCCCGGGGTTCCGCCGGGTGCCTCCGGCCCCTTCGTCCAGCCCGCATCGCCCGCGGTCTTCGGAGGCAGCCGCGTCGTGACGAACGCCCGCCACCAGACGGGCCTCCAGCTCGGCTACGACGTGACGCCGATCATCCGCGCCGACCTCCTCACCCTGGTGGACTGGAACGGGGAGAGCGTGGTCGTCGCTCCCATCGTCACCTGGTCACCGCTCGGATCCGTGGAGATCACCTTCGGCGCGCAGCTCTTCGCCGGGCCACGGCTTTCCCAGTTCGGCTCCCAGGAGCACCTCGGCTACGTGATGGTCGAGTGGTTCTACTAGGAGCCGGAGCCGTGCCAGGCTTCGGGTCGCTAGAGCGCGAAGCGGCGCAGGAGGACGGCCACGACGAGGGCGGCCAGGGCGAGCACGGGTTCGGGCGGGATCACCTTCCGAACATCGGCGCCGGAGCCCGGCGTCTTGAGCGTCGGTGCTACGATCCGGCGATTCGAGGAGGTCCCATGAACCGAGTGCTCGACGTCGGCAGCTCCTTCGTCGCAACCCTGCTGCGCGTGCCGTCGGGCTTGAGCAGCGGTGCCCTCGGCCGCCGCCCCGAGGCACCCGTGCACCTCTACGAGTTCGAGGGCTGCCCCTACTGCCGCAAGGCGCGGGAGGCCCTCACCCAGCTCGACCTCGAGGCGCTCGTCCACCCCTGCCCGAAGCAGGGGCCCCGCTTCCGCGAAGAGGTGAAGCGACGCGGCGGGAAGGCCCAGTTTCCGTATCTCGTCGATCCCAATACCGGGAAGGAGATGTACGAGTCCGACGCGATCGTCTCCTACCTGTACGAGACCTATGGCGACGGCGGGGTGCCGCTGCTGCTCTCGCTGGGGCTGCTGACCAACGCGGGAGCGGCGCTCCCGGGCCTCGCACGACCCGGCAGGGGGATCCACTATCGCCGCGCGCGCGCGCCGGAATCTCCGCTCGAGCTGTGGAGCTTCGAGGCGTCGCCCTACTGCCGGATGGTGCGTGAGACGCTCAGCGAGCTGGAGATCCCGTACCTCCTCCACAACGTGGGCAAGGTGAGCCCGAGCCGAGCCGCCTTCGTCGAGCGCTCCGGGCGCATGCAGGTCCCGTACCTCGCCGATCCCAACACCGGAGTCGAGCTCTTCGAGTCGGCGGACATCGTCGCCTACCTCGAGGACACCTACCTCGCCTAGCCCGGGAGCCCGCTCCTAGACGAGGCGGTCCAGGAGCAGGGTGCCGAGCCCCAGGAAGCAGAAGAGGCCGAAGGCGTCGGTGATGGTGACGACCACGACGCCGGATCCGAGTGCCGGATCCTGACGCAGGGCCTTCAGCACCACGGGCACGGCCGCGCCCAGCAGACCGGCGGTGGCCATGGTGATGACCATGGCGACGGCCAGGACCACGCCGATCCAGGGGTTGCCCTGCCAGAGCCAGGCCACGCCACCGGCCAGGAGCCCCGCCACCAGGCCGATGGCCAGACCCACCATGAGCTCCTTGCCGACGGCCCGCAGGCCGCTCGAGAACTCGATCTCGCCGAGGGCCATCGCGCGGGTCACCACGGTGAGGGCCTGGACGCCCCCGTTGCCGCCCATTCCGTTGATGACCGGCATGAAGACCGCAAGCCCGACGATGCGATCCAGGGTGTGCTCGAAGAGGCCCACGACCGAGGCGGCCACGAAGACGGCGCCCAGGTTGAGGATGGTCCAGGGCAGCCGCTTGCGCACCGAGGTGCCGGCCGGGCTGAAGACCCGGTCCTCGTCGCTGAGGCCGGCCAGGTTGTAGATGTCCTCGGTGGCCTCCTCGGTGATCACCTCGATCACGTCGTCGACGGTGATCACGCCCAGGAGCTTGTCGTCCGGGTCCGTGATCGGGATGGCCAGGAGGTTGTAGCGGGCCACCAGCTGGGCCACTTCCTCCTGGTCGGCGTCCACCCGAGCCGAGATCGCCTCGCGGATCATGAACTCGCCACAGGGTCGGTCGGGTCGTGCGGCGACGAGGCGGCGGATCGGGACGGTGCCCTGGAGCCGGCCCGCACCATCCACCACGTACACGTAGAGGACGGCGTCGCTCTCCTCTCCGAAGGCGCGGATGTGCTCGATGGCCTCCTGGGCGGTCATCTTCTCGTCGACCGACAGGAAGCTCGTGGTCATGACGCGGCCCGCCGAGTCCTCCGGATAGAGCTCGTGCTTGCGCAGCTCCTCGCGCTTGTGGGCGGGGAGGAGCGTGAGGATCCGGTCGTGGCGCTCCTCGTCGAGCTGGTCGGCCAGCTCCATCATGTCGTCGATCTCGAGACGACCGAAGACCGCTGCGAGCCGCTCGTCCGAGAGCGCCTCGAAGACCTGGGGCAGCAGCTCCGGAGGGAGCTCCCGCAGGGTGTTGGCGGCGCGGTGCTGGCCGAAGAGGAGATCCACCACGCGCCGGATCTCGTCGGGGGTGAGATCGGCGAAGAGGGGGCCGAGGTCGGCGGGATGCACCCGGGCCAGCAGGCGCTCGGCGCGACTGGTGACGCCGCTCGCCAGGAGCCGACGCAGAATCCGGGCTGTGACCTCGGTCGGTGCCATGCCGAGTTCCCGCGCCTGCGCCGCGGGCTCCCGGCCGGGAGCGCCTAGGCGGTCGGCGCGCTCGAGCCGCCCGCGCGGACGGGGACGGCTGCGTTGCTAGGTTGCGGCTCGGGCCGCGAATCGCTCTCTGTGGTGTCCTGATCCATCTTTTCCGCCGGATACCTACCAGAGTTTCGGCCGAACCTCTACCCCGTATTAGGGGTGGATCAGCGGTAGGATCCGGGACGATGCAGACCCACCATCATCTGGTCGTGGTTCCCCACACCCACTGG
The DNA here is from genome assembly GCA_028278065.1 of Myxococcota bacterium. Classification (GTDB taxonomy): domain Bacteria; phylum Myxococcota_A; class UBA9160; order UBA9160; family JAFDET01; genus JAFDET01. The sequence continues at coordinate 19,747 of JANQFA010000226.1, read as the reverse complement.
GATCGGGAGTGGTATCGGACCCACGAGGAGTTCCGCTATCGGCTGGTCGCGCTCGTCGACCGGCTCCTCGACATCCTCGAGGGGGACCCGGCGTACCGCCACTTCATGCTCGACGGGCAGGCGATCGTGGTGGAGGACTACCTGGAGGTGCGGCCCCAGGCGCGCGAGCGCCTGGAGAAGCTGGTGCGCGACGGGCGGCTCCTGGTGGGGCCCTGGTTCGTGCTGCCCGACGAGTGGCTGGTGTCGGGCGAGGCGCTGGTGCGAAACCTGCGGCTCGGGCTGCGCAAGGCCGACGCCGTGGGCGGCTCGATGCGCCTGGGGTACGTCCCCGACCAGTTCGGTCACGTCGGTCAGCTTCCGCAGATCTTCGCCGGATTCGGCTTCGACGCGGCGGTCCTGTGGCGGGGCGTGGGTGCGGACGTCGAGACCACCCCGTTCCACTGGGAGGCCCCCGACGGCAGCCGGGTGCTGACGGCCTGGCTGCCTCACGGCTACGGCAACGCCGCCCAGCTTCCCGTCGCCCCCGACGGGCTCGCCCATCGCCTGCGGCTCGCGATCGGCGCGCTCGGCGAGTTCGCCACGACGCCGACGCTGCTCCTGATGAACGGCTCCGACCACCTCCAGCCCCAGCCGGGCCTGCCGGCGGCGCTCGACGAGGTCGCCGGCCACCTCGAGGGGCTCACGATCGAGATCGGGACGCTGCCCGGGTACCTGGAACGACTGCGCGAGGAGGCGCCCGCGGACCTCTCGCTGCACCGCGGGGAGCTGCGTTCGGGTCTCCGGTCGCCGCTCCTCCCCGGCTGCGCTTCGGCGCGCATGCCCCAGAAGCGGGCGGACTTCCACAACGACACGTTGCTCACGCGGGTGCTCGAGCCTCTGGCCGCCTGGCTGGGCGAGCTGGGCGGCGAGGCCGATACCGACGTGCTCGAGCTGGCCTGGCGCGTGGCTCTCGAGAACCACCCGCACGACTCCATCTGCGGCTGCTCGATCGACCCGGTTCACGACCAGATGGACACCCGCTTCGCGCGTGTGCGCGAGATCGCAGATACCCATCTGCGTCAGGTGGGCGGGCGCCTCGCCCGGAATGTGGCCGTACCCGCGCGGGGCTTCGGCCGGGGCGCCGGCGAGCCGCTCCTGGTCTGGAACCCGAACGCCGCGGGCCCTGGCGTGGTCGATGCCCGTCTCGAGCTCGAGGCCCCGCTGGGGCCGGAGGGTCGGCCGCGCAGCTTCCACCTCCGCGACGCGCGAGGCGGGCGGATCCCGGTCCATCTCGAGGATGTGGTCCCCGAGATGGAGGTCTTCCGGATCGCGCTGCCCAAGGGAGCGGCACCCCTGGTCCTCGACTCGATCGGCGAGACCTACGCGGGAAACCCGATCCGCTGGATCCGCCACGAGGTGCGCGGGGACACCCTGGACATCCACGTCCGCATCTCCGAGTTCTACACGGGCTACGACGTGGCCGCGGCGAAGGCGCGCCTCGACCGGGTCCTCGCGCGCGAAGATCTGGCGCACTTCGACATCCGGGTGACCTTCGCGCCGCGCGCGCGTCTGCGCTTCGCCGACTCGCTGCCCGGTCACGGCCTGCGCGTCTACCGCCTGGCGCCCGGGCGGGCGCGCCCGGTCTCGGATACGGCGATCGCCAGCGGCCGTCTGGGGCGGGGCGCCTTCGCGGAGAACGAGTACTGGCGGATCGAGTGCGACGCCGAGGGGCACGTCCTGCTTCGGCACCGGGACGGGGTGCGCATCGTCGATGCACTGCGGGTGGTGAGCGAGGGCGATCGCGGCGACGAGTACAACTTCGACCCGGTCGCGGGGGACGTTCCGGTGGAGCGACCGGAGCGCGTTCGGGTGCGTCCGGCGCGCCTGGGCGAAGCCGAGGTGGGCGTGGAGATCGATGCGCGCTACCGGGTTCCCGCGGGTCTGGCGCCGGACCGCGCCAGGCGCTCGGAGCGGCGCGCGGCCCTGCCCGTGCGCCTCCGCCTGCGTCTCCATGCAGGCAGCGATCGCGTCGACGTGGACTTCTCCTGCGACAACACCGCGCAGGACCAGCGCCTGCGTCTGCACGTCCGTGCGCCCTTCGCGGCGAGGCGCTTCGAGGTCGAGTCGGCCTTCGAGATCGCCCAGCGGCCGCTGGTGGCGGAGCGCGAGAGAGCGGAGCCGGCGCCGGCCGAGGAGCCCATCGGGGCGGTGCCGCAGCGTGCCTTCGCCAGCATCGACGACGGCTCGCGCGGGCTCTGTGTCGCCCACCGCGGTGCGGCCGAGGTGGAGGCGGTCTCGGAGCCCGATGGCGGCTCGAGCCTGGCGGTCACCCTGCTGCGCGCGATCGGCTGGCTCTCGCGCGACGACCTGGTGCTGCGCCCCGGGCACGCCGGGCCGGGTCTGCCGACTCCTGGTGCCCAGGTACCGGGCCGCCACGAGCACGAGCTCGCGCTCTTCCTGCACGAGCCGGGCGCGCCCGACCGCCTGGTGAGGGCGCACGGCTTCGCACACCCGCCGGTGGCGCTGCCCGGGGTCGAGGGCGATGGACCGCTGGAGGACGGCTCGCGTCTGGTCGAGGTCGACGATCCGCGGGTGGTCGTCTCCGCGCTGGAGCCGCGGCCGGGCGCGCGACCCGCGCTGCGGGTCTGGAACAGCTCCGGGGACGCGCTGGAGGCCCGCATCGCCTGGACCGGCGCGCCCGCGGAGACCCTCGAGGCCACCGACCTGGCGGACCGTCCCGTGGAGAGCGATGCCCTCGTGCCCGACGGCCCGGGTGCCGTGCGGGCGAAGCTGGGCCCGCATCGGATCCTGGCTCTGCGGGCCCGCTAGCGGACCGGCCGCTCAGCGGCGCGCAGGCGGCAGCCCGAACCCGTCGGAAAGCTTCGGGATCGGGCTCAAGTCCGTCCCCGCCGGAGCCGAAGGAGGGCGGAAGGGGGAAGACGGACATGGGTCGCACGCGTCTGGTGGGGGTCTCGATCGGGGGCCTCCAGATCGCCATCGAAGCGCCGCCGGCGCTGCCCTGGCGCTTCTGCGGCGAGCCCGCCGCCGCCTTCGCGACCCCGCCCGCCGAGCCGGACCTGCATCTCGGGGTGTGCGTCGGCCGCGCGGATCGCAGCCGTCGTCCCGATCTCTCGGCCGCTGGCGCGCGCGATCGGCTCGAGGCGCGCGGCTTCGCCGACGGCTTTCAGGTCCTGCATCGCCGCAACGGGCACGTGGAGCGCGAGGCGCGCTTCGACCGCGACCTGCGCGAGGGCATCGTCATCGTCGACAGCGAGTCGCCGGCCGCTCGGCGCTGCGCCTACCCGCTCGCGGCGCCGCTCGACCGCTGGATCGTACGGCATCGGCTGGCGCGTGCCGGAGGCCTCCTGATTCCCGCCTGCGCGGTCGTCCTGGACGGCCGCGCCGTGCTCTTTGCCGGCGGCGCCGGCGCGGGCAAGCGCGCCCTGGCCGGGGCCGTCCGGGCGCTGCCGGGGGCGCGGCTGATGGCGGACCGGGTCGTCGCCGTGCGCTCGGAGGGAACCGGCTTCCGCGCGCACCCCACGCCCTGGTCCGAGCCCGGGGCGACGGGCTCGGCCCGTCTCGAGGGGGTCGTGCTGATCCGCGCGGGAGCGGCTCTGGGGCTATCCGCCCTGGCCGATGCCGAGGCCGTGGCGTCGCTGCTGGGTGTAATCCGTCCCTTCGACGACCCGGGCGCCCACGAGGGGGCCCTGGCCACCGTGGAGCGCCTGGCCGAGCGGATCCCGGTCGCGCAGGGGGTGTGGAACGAGCCTGCCGCGCTCCTCCGGGAGGCCTTCGGGCTGCCCCGGGTGCGCCCGGGCGATCTGGCCCGCGCCGCCTGAGCCCGGCCCCCCGCCCGGACTGGCGCACTGGGGCCACTTTCCCCTGCTCTTTCGCCGTCCGGAGGCGTAGACTTGCATCCTGACGTGCGAGCCGACGCACCCGCTGCGGCGCGATAGCCCGGAGAGGGTTGGCGCCAATCTGTTGTGGAGGTGGCGATGAAGCCGCTGATCGAGCAGATCGTGAGGGCTCTGGTGGACAAGCCCGACGAGGTGAGCATCAACGAGGTGCACGGCGACCACGCGCACGTGCTCGAGCTCCGGGTCGCGAAGGAAGATCTCGGGAAGGTGATCGGGAAGGGCGGCGCCCATGCCTCGGCCATCCGCACGCTGATGGCTGCGGCGTCTGGCAAAGAGAAGAAGCGCTACATCCTCGAGATCATCGAGCACTAGGGGGGCTCGCGCTCCGGCCTGCGCCGCGTCAGACTACGCGCCGTTCAAGGCCCGGAGGAGACGTGAGCCGAGCTGCACCCGTATTCGAAGCACCCATGACGGTGTGCGCCCAGATCGAGGCGCGCGCCGAGCACCCCGCGACCGAAGGCAAGAGCTACCTGCTCCAGGGCGAGCGGACCTGGACGTACCGACGCTACCGCGACGAGTCCGTGCGCCACGCGCACTTCCTCCAGCGTCGCCTCGGCGCCTGCGACGATGCGCGGCCCGCCCACGTGGCCATGCTGCTCGAGAACCACTTCGAGCTGCTGGCGCTCTACGGCGGTTGTGCCTACGCCGGGGCCACCCTGTTCGGGGTCAACACCGGCCTGCGCGGGGACGTCCTGGCGGGCGTCCTCAACCAGTCCCGGGCCAGGGTCCTGGTCGTGGACGAGCGCTTCCTGCCCGAGGTGGAGAAGGTGGTCGCGAGGCTGGAGCATCTCGATCCGGAGAACCTGCTCGTGTTCGCCACGGGCGGGGACGAGCTGAGCCCGGAGCGCGACTGGCTCGCACGGGTGGCCGACGAGGTCGGCGCGGCGGACAGCTCGCTCGATGCTCCCGCGGCGGACGTCACGCCCGAGAGCAACCTCATGGTCATCTATACGTCGGGCACGACGGGGCTGCCGAAGGGGATCAACAACAACCACTTCAAGCTGCTCGCCACGGGGGTCGGGGTCTCGCGGGCGGCGGAGATGGGCTTCGACGACGTCGGCTACACGTGCATGCCGCTCTTCCACTCGAACTCGATGTTCGTGGGCGTCTCTCCGAATTTCTGGGTCGGCGGAAGCGTGGCGCTGCGCGAGCGCTTCAGCGCCAGCGGCTTCGTGCCGGACGTGCTGAAGCACGGCGTGACCGGATGGAACTACGTGGGCGAGCCGGTCCACTACGTGCTCAACGCCATCGAGGCCGAGTACGGCGGGAACGAAGACCGGATCCGCGCCGAGATCACCGAGAATCCCGCCAACCGGCTGCGCTTCGCCGTGGGCAACGGAGCCTCGCCGCCGGACATCGACCGCTTCATGCGCTGGTTCGCCCTGGAGGAGATGTACGAGCTGTACGGATCCACCGAGGCGGCGATCAGCACCTTCCGCAAGAAGGGGGACCCGCGCGGGAGCGTCGGAGAGATCACGGACGAGGCCGTGAGGATCCTGGACGAGCAGGGCCGCGAATGCCCGCCGGCCGAGCTCGACTCCGACGGCAAGATCGCCAACTACGCGGAGGCCGTCGGCGAGATCTGCCGCCGGGCGGCGGACACCTCCCTCTTCCAGGGCTACTTCGACAACGCCGACGCCAACCGGTCGAAGTACCGCGACGGGGTCTACCACTCCGGCGACCTGGGCCATGTGCTGCTTCGCGACGGCCGCCGCTACCTCTTCTTCGACGGGCGCACCGACGACTGGATCCGCAAGGACGGAGAGAACTTCTCGGCAGCCCAGGTGGCGCGCATCGTCCAGGAGCACCCCGACGTGGATCTGGCGGCGGCCTACGGTGCGCCCTGCGCCGTTTCGGACGAGCTGGTCATGGTCGCGCTGCGCCTGGCGCCCGAGCGCGACTTCGATCCACGCCGCTTCTTCGCCTGGTGCGATGCCCAGTGCAGCGAGGGCGCCATGGACCGGAAGTGGTTTCCGGACTTCGTGCGCCTGGTGGACGACTTCACCTTCACGCAGACCCAGAAGATCCTGGTGCGCGAGCTCAAGCGCGACCACTTCCACCGGGAGCGCCTGCCCGACGCGCCGCTCTTCTGGCGCCGGCGCGGGGACACGGAGTTCCGGCCGTTCTCGGCCGCCGACTTCGCGTCGTTGCGCGAGCGCTTCGCGGCTGCCGAGCGGGACGGACTCCTGGAGGTCTGAGGACCCGGGAGCTCGACGAGATGGCGGCCGTCCGAGGACGGACGGTCCGGGGTTCGGATGCGAACCTCCGGTTACGAAACCGGTACCCGTCCGAAATCGGCCTCCCCCTCGCGGGGACTGCACATCCGCGGGTTCGCGGGGTTGGGCCGTCTGCTGCCTGTCGCTGCGCTCGGCACGGGGCTTGCTCCTCCACGGGGCGTGACGTGAGCCGGATCACACCTCCGGCCGGGAGACACACGATGGATGCCAAGTTCAGCGCCCGGGAGCACTACCGACGGGGCCTCGAGCTCCTCGAGGACGGCCGTCAGAGCGAGGCCTTCGAGCACTTCCGCGCGGCCCACGAGCTGGACCGCGAGAACGCCCGCTACGCCTCCTACTACGGACTCGGACTCGCACTGGTCGAGCGCCGCTTCAACAAGGCGGTCGAGCTCTGCCGCGGCGCGGTCAAGGAGGAGTTCTTCAGCCCGGACCTGTACCAGAACCTCGCCCGGGTCCACCTGGTGTTCGGCTTCAAGGCCGAGGCGCTGCGCTACCTGCGGCGCGGCCTGATGATCGACCCCGGCTGCGAGACGATCCGAGCCGATCTCCGCGACCTGGGCGAGCGGCGCACACCGGTCCTGGGGTTCCTGCCGCGTCGCCACTTCCTGAACCGGTGGCTCGGGCGCGCCCGCAAGCAGCTGGTGCCGGGCGAGCCGCAGCCGGACGCAGCGGAGGGCGCCTTCTAGCGCCCCCACACCGGGGAGCGTCGAGCGCTCGCACTCGCGTCGTCGGCGCTTCAGGGGTCCCGCGGTCGCGCCTGGACCCAGGGCGGCACGGCGTCTAGCGCTTGCGCTTGTGTCGCGCGCGCTTCAGAAGCTTCTTCTTCTTGTGCTTCCGCATCTTCTTGCGGCGCTTCTTGATGACGCTGCCCAACGGGTTCTCCCGGCTCGAAACAGAGGGGAGGAAATAGTCGCTCGGGCCGGATCCGTCAACTTGGCGGATCCCGGATGGTGGCTTCCAGCCAGTTTCGTTTCGTTGCCAGAAAATCCAGGGGGCATCACCTTGATTTTTTTGCTGTTTCCCCCTTGACGTACTGAAAAACCTGCTGGTAGCCTCGCCCGCAAGAGTGGCTCTAGGCCCGCGGACTACGGTGGAAAGCCGTGGTGGGGAAAGGCGGTTTTGCCTTCAGTCGTGGGTTCTGGGCACCGATGAGGGGAGCCAACGGCAACTTGGCGGCGCAATCAGGCGCCGACCAAGGGCTCATTGGTCACCCTCAAAACCTGGTGACCCGGGGGGACGCAAGGTGCGGCCCCAAGCGAGCCCGAACAGGGGGGTGAAACCCGACATGGCAGCTCGTCGTAAGAAGAAGGCAGCGACCAAGAAGGCCACGCGTCGCAAGGCCACGCGCAAGAAGGCCACCCGCAAGAAGGCCACTCGCAAGAAGGCCACGCGGAAGAAGGCCACGCGCAAGAAGGCCAAGAAGAAGGCCACGCGCAAGAAGAAGGCCACCCGGAAGAAGGCTACTCGCAAGAAGGCCACTCGCCGGAAGAAGGCCACGCGCAAGAAGGCCACGCGCAAGGCCACGCGCAAGAAGGCCAAGAAGAAGGCCACGCGCAAGAAGGCGAAGAAGAAGGCCACTCGCAAGAAGGCCAAGAAGAAGGCCACGCGCAAGAAGGCCACGCGCCGCAAGAAGGCCGCGACCCGCAAGGCCACTCGCCGCAAGAAGGCTGCGACCCGCAAGGCCACGCGTCGCCGCAAGAAGGCCTAGAGCGCCACGCGTTCGAAGCCAGGGCCTTCGCCAGCGAAGGCCGTGGGACCCCGGCCGGCGTTGCCCGGCCGGGGTTTCCTTCTTTCTGGGGGTCCTCTACCCTGCGGCCGCCCGATTCGACCCCACTCGCACCCGCTTGATTCCCCGGGGGAGCAATGGCCCGCATCACCGTCGAAGACTGCATCGAGAAGGTCCCGAACCGCTTCCATCTGGTTCAGATGGCCGCGATCCGCACCAAGCAGCTCAAGAAGGGCGCCCGCTCCCTCGTGCCCACGACCGACAACAAGGAGGTCGTGAACTCGCTTCGGGAGATCGCCGAGGGCTACGTGCTCGCCGACTACCCGGAGGTCGAGGAGGCCCCGGCGGAGGAGTAGCCGGGGCGGGCGGCGCCGCTTCTAGCCGACGACCTGGACGGGGACCTGGAAGGTGAAGGTGGTCCCCTTCCCGACCTCGCTCGTGAGCGCGATCGATCCGTCGAGCAGGACCAGGAGGTCGCGGACCAGGGCCAGGCCGAGGCCCGAGCCGTGGTACTTGGTCGAGCTGAGCTCGTCGACCTGGTAGAACTCGTCGAAGATGAACTGCTGGTCGTCGGCGCAGATGCCGATTCCGGTGTCTTCGAGTCGGCAGACCACGTGGCCGTCGCGAACCGCGGCCTTGATCAGGATCCTGCCTTCCTCGGTGAACTTGGCTGCGTTGTCGAGGAGCATGAAGAGGACCTGGTTGATCTTGGCCAGGTCCGTCCGGATCTTGGGAAGCGGCTCCTCGAAGGACTTCTCGATCTCCACGGGCTTGTCGCCGAGAGTGTCCTGGACGCTGAAGATGGCTTCGTCGACCACCTCGCGGAAGTTGACGTCCTGGATCTCCACCGGCAGCTCGCCCTGCTTGATGCGCCACAGGTCGAGGATGTTCTGGAGCGTGCGCAGGAAGGCGGTGCCGTCGTCCAGGGCGCTGCGCAGGCTGGCCTTGGCCGCGTCGGAGAGCGCGTCGTTCTCGCCCGCCAGGACCGAGATGATCGACTCGATGATGCCGTTGAGCGGGGTACGAAGCTCGCGGCTCATCTTCTCGATGAAGTCGTTCTTGAGCTTCTCGATCTTGCCCAGCTTCTCGTTGTTCTGGAGGAGCTGGATGTCCTGGGCGAAGAGCTGCTCGGAGAGCTTCAGGATCTCGTCGCTCTTCTCTTCGGCGGTGCGTGCCTTCGCCGTGGCCTCGCCGCGCAGGGCGTCGATCTCGGCGGCCAGGTGGGCGTGATCCAGGCGGAAGAGGGCGCCCGCGGCCGCCGCACCGGCGGCGCGCAGCCGGCTCTCGTCCGGCGGGGCGGGTGCTCCCACCGCCAGCACGCCGTGACGGCGCCGCTGGATGGCCAGCGGCGCCAGCACCAGCGCCGCCGCGCCTGCGGTCCCCAGCTCTTCGCAGGGGTCCTCGACGCGGATCTCGCCGCCGTCGATGGCGGCTCCCTGGGCCCGCGAGAAGAGGGCTTCCGCCGCCGCCCGGGCTGCCTCGGCGGTCTGGAAGCCGGCTGCGGCGCGCAGCTGGAGGTTCGAGCCGTCGAGGTCGCATCCGAACAGCAGCGCCACGCCGCCGCCCATCGCGTCGGCTGCTCGCACGGCGGCCGTGCGCAGCGCCAGCGTGAGGTCGTCGGGCGTCGCGGGGCCCGGAGCGTCCATGGGTTCTGCCACCTCGGCTCCTCGGGGGCCTAGAAGCGCTCGTCCTCGAGCGGCATGGGCTCGAGCTCGGGCTCTTCGGCGGCCTCGGCCATCTCCGGTGCGGCGCCCTCCAGGGCCAGCTTCGTCTGGAAGTCGGCCGGGTTGGTCGCCGCCGCGAAGGCCGTCTCCACCGAGATCTTGTTGGCCTTGAGCAGGTCGAGCAGGTGCTGATCGAAGGTCTGCATGCCTTCGCTGCGGCCCCGCGCGATGTACTCGGTGATCTCCGCCGTCTTGGCGGGGTCCTTGATGCACTCCTGGATGCTGCGCGTGCTGCGCATCACCTCGACCGCCGGAACCCGGCCGGTCTTCTTCTTGTTGAGCAGGAGCCGCAGCGAGACCACGGCCTTCAGGTTCTCGGCCAGACGGTTGCGGACCTGCCCCTGCTCCTCGGTCGGGAAGAACGAGACGAGCCGGTTGATCGTCGAGGCCACGTCGTTGGTGTGGATCGAGGAGAAGACCAGATGCCCGGTCTCCGACGCCTTCAGCGACGTGTCGACCGTCATCAGGTCGCGCATCTCGCCCACCATGATCACGTCCGGGTCCTGGCGCAGCGCCGCGCGCAGGGCGTCCGGGAACGAGTCGGTATCGGTTCCGATCTCCCGCTGGGTGATGATGCTCTTGTCGTGGGTGAAGACGAACTCGATCGGATCCTCGACGGTGATGATCTTGGACTTGCGGGTGGTGTTCACCGTGTCGATCATCGTCGCGAGGGTGGTGGACTTGCCCATCCCGGTGGCGCCCGTGACGAGGACGTAGCCGCGGCGCAGCCCGGCGATGTCGCGCAGGCTTCCGGGCAGGTTCAGATCCTCGAAGCTGCGGATCTGCAGCGGGATCACGCGCAGGACGATGTTGTAGAAGCGTCGCTGGCGGCTGATGTTGACGCGGAAGCGGCCCTCGCCCGGCAGCTCGTAGGCGAGGTCGCATTCGTTGAAATCCATGTTCCGCGCCTGGCCTTCCGCCTCCATGAGCAGCGAGGCGATCGCCTCGGTGTCCTTGGGCGTCAGGACCTTGTAGCGGAGCTCGACCAGGTCGCCGTGGAAGCGATAGAGCGGCAGGTAGCCGACCTGGAAGTGGATGTCGGAGGCCCCCTTCTCGATTCCGAGACGAAGGAGGCGATAGAGCTTCTCCCGATCCACGGGTCACCCTCCGAGGCGATGGTGGGCCCGCAAGCCGTTTGCAGACCACCCTGGATGTATCGGCGTTTCCGGGCTTCGCTTGACCGGGAAGCCGGCTGCGCGCGGCTATACTCCGCGGGCGATGTGGGCGGGCGTCCAGCGGAGCCGTGGGAACACCCGAGGCGCTCTCCGGGCGTGCTGCCTGGTGCTGGCGGGGCTTTTTGCCCTCGCCGGAGGCGAGGCCGCGGCCGAGGAGCCGACGCCCGCTGCGGACGTGGAGCTGAACGACCTCCTGAGGCTGCCGTCCGGACTCGACCTCGACTACGGCGCCCAGCGCAAGGGCGGGGCCACGGCCGAGATGTGGCGCAAGCGCTTCCGGGAGGCGCGCCAGGACCTGGCGCGCGCGAAGGCGACCCTGCGAGAGTCGCTGGACGCGATGGAGGACATGGGTGGCGACGGCGCCTGGAAGGTGGCCCCTCCGGGCCTCGGCCAGCTCTCGCAGACCCAGAACCAGCGCCACCAGAACCCGACCGGGACGGACAGCGCCAACGACCAGGCTGGGCAGGTCCCGTTCGGCGCCAGTGACATCACCCGGCAGAGGGCGGAGGTCGAGCGCGCGGAGCGCGCCCTGCGCGACCTCGAGGTCGAGGCGAACCTCGCCGACGTGCCGGAGGAGTGGCGGCACTAGCCTTCAGTCGCCCCGGCTCCTCTCGCTTCGGCGAGGTAGGAGAGGCGGGCCCGGGCCCACGGCAGGAAGGCGAAGGCCGGGAGGGCCACGGCCGCCGTGGCGGCGAACCAGGCCGCGTAGCCATGGGCCTGGGTGAACTCGCCCGAGGCGCCGCCCACCAGCTTTCCGGGCAGCACGAAGAGGGCGGAGAGCACCGCGTACTGGACGGCCGCGTGCTCCTTCTCGGTGATGCGCATGCAGAAGGAGAGGAAGGCGGTCACCGCGAGCCCGCCACAGAAGCTCTCGACGAGCGAGGCCGCGTACATCCCGGCGCGTCCCGTCTCCGGCCACGCCGCCGCGGCGGCGTAGCCCAGATTGGAGCCCAGGGCGGCGAGGCCCAGCCAGAGGAGGCCGCTGGCGATCCCACGCCGGTTGACGAAGACGCCGCCGAGGGACGCGCCCACCACCACCGCGAGCGAGCCGAGGGTCGTGGTGACCAAGCCGATCTCCTCGTCGGGGTAGCCGCGGTCCACCCAGAAGGGCTTGACCATCGGCCCCATCGCCAGGTCTCCGGCCCGGAAGAGGAGCACGAAGGCGAGCACACCGAGGGCGCCGGGGATGCGCAGCCAGCGCACCAGCGGCGCCCAGGTCTCCGCACGCGCCTCGGCGGGGACCGCCACGCGCGGGGCGCGCAGGACCGCGGCCGCGAAGGCGAGCGACATCGCGCCCGCCGCCACGAAGGTGCCCGGCCACCCCAACCAGCGCGGGAGCAGCAGCAGCCCGCCGCCGGCGGCGACGACGCCCACCCGGTAGGCCGTCACCCGCGTCGCGTTCACGGATCCCTCGTCCCCGCGCTCGCTGATCCCGATGGTGTACGCGTCGATCGCCACGTCCTGGGTTGCCGACGCCAGGCAGTAGATCGAGAGGAGCACCAGGAGGAGGGCGGGCACGTGCGCGGCGTCGAACGCGGCCAGACCCAGCAAGGCAGCGGTCATCACGGCGAGGGCGCCGGCGATCCACCCGCGCCGGTCCCCGAAGCGGTCCACCAGGGGCGACCACAGCACCTTCGCCGACCAGGCCAGGCCCAGGAGCGAGAGCCAGCCGATCGATGCGAGATCCACCCCCTCGCGCCGCAGCCACACCGGTATCACGTCGACGAAGACCCCCATCGGGAACCCCTCAACGACGTATACGAGGGCGACAATGCTCAGGGTTTTTCGGAGCGACACCCCCCACCCCAGCGTCGCAGGGTACCGCAGGGGTACCGCGCGGTACCTCGGGAAACCCTCGATGGTGGTGCCGCTCCCGCCGTGTCTCACCGTCCGGGGCCGTGCGTGGCGCTGGCGGAAGCACGTTCCCCGGGCGCTGAGGGTCCGCGTCCAAGGCCGCTGGGAGGTCACCCGCGGCCTGGGCAGGATCCCGCTCGACCAGGCGATCGCGCTCGCCGATGTTCTCAACCAGCTCGTGGACGAGACCTTCCACCGAGCAATGGAGGATCTGACCTTGGATCTGGAGACCCTGCTCAGGCGCATCACGCGCCGGTACGCGCAGGCGCTCCTCGAAGACGCGCGTCGGGACCGGGCGGTGCGGCTGGCCGGCGGCGAGACGTTGAGCGAGCTGGAGGAGCAGTACTGGTGCGCGCTCAGCGCGGAGCAGGACGGTCTCCACGAGGGCTACATGCCGGACGCCGAGCGCGATCTGGGTGCGCTCCTGGAGGATGCCGGCGAGCAGGTCGACGACGAGCGTGATCGCAAGGTCGCTCTGTACGAGCTTCAGCGCGCCCGGGTGCGGGCCGCGAAACGCGCGTACGACGAGTGCAGGCGGGACCTAGAAGGGTTGCCGAGGGAGGACGAAGGACACGCGTCCGCCCAGCCGGCCGCCACGCCAGCCTCGATCCTGCTCAGCGAGCTGGTGCGCCGGTACGTGAAGGACATGTACACGACCGGGCGCTGGCGGGAGGGAAAGGCGGCCAGATCCAGAGAGGGGATCCTGCGCCGCTTCATTGGGGCCGTCGGGGATCGACCCGCCGACGACCTCACTCGCGAGACGGTGAGAATATGGCGCGACGAGAAGGCCAAGCAGTGGAAGCCGGGCACCCTCACGACGAACCTCAAGAAGCTCGGCGCGCTCTTCAACTGGGCTGAGGCGGAGGGTCTGGTTGCGCGAAACCCGACCAAGAAGCTCACTCTCCCCACGACAGAGGCCGCTCGGGACGCCCGTGCACCGTTCACCTGGGATCAGCTCAAGGACACGATGGGTCAGCGGTGGTTGGACAAGGTCCACACCTCAAGGCCGTTCAGCCACGGCCCAGCACGCTACTGGGTCGGGCTCCTCCTCATGGCCACGGGGGCTCGGCCTGAGGAGATCTGCCAGCTCTGGCTGGAGGACATCGAGGAGGCCGAGGGCCGCCTTGTGATCCACATCCACGAGGGCGAGGGCCGGGAGTTGAAGACACCCACCTCCCGGCGCCGCGTACCGGTTCACACAGCGGTCGTTGAAGCGGGATTCGGCGAGTACGTCACGCGGTTGAGGGCTGAGGGCGAGCCGCGTCTATTCCCCCAGTGGCGTCGGACGCGAGGCTCGACGCTCTCGTCGAAGTGGGCCCAGTACTTCGCGGACTACCTCCGTAACGCGTGCGGCTTCGGGCCCGAGACCCGGCTCGTGCCCTACTCGCTGCGCCACACGGTGCGTCAGCTCCTCAGTGAGCGAGAGGTCCCGGAGGACGTGATCCGCGACATCCTCGGGCACTCGGCACAGGGCCTGACGATGGGCGTCTACGGGGGTGCGGCGAGCATCCAGCGCATGGCCGAGGGCCTGGAGGCGATCCCGTTCGAGGAGGTCGTGGTGCCGTGGAAGGAGGGGCCGAGGCCCAAGCCCCGGCGTTGAACCTCAGAGAGGGGCACGCGCTTGCTCGGGGCCGCTAGGGCTCCACGACCCTGAGAACCTGGTCGGCCGCGATCGCACCGAGCGACTGCACGATCCCGCTGGGCCAGACGACCTCGACCTCATCCACGACCGTATGAGACCCCAATCCGAAGTGCAGCCGCTTCTGGTCTTGGGCGAACCTGTGGAAGCCGCCGCCCTGCTCGCGCACTTGCCTCTTACCCCCTGCCGTGATCGTGACCTTGGCGCCGATCGCGTCCCGATTGGAACTCGTGCCCACAAGGTCGATCTGGAGCCAGTGGTTGCCGTTCCCCCGGTTTCGGAAGAGCTGATGCGGTCCGTTGTGTAGAGGCGGATTTCCCCTCCCGTTGGTCACGAAGAGATCCAGGAAGCCGTCCACATCGTAGTCGGCCACAGCGACGGCATCCCCTTGCCCGAGGTTGCTACCACTCGCGCCTCCGGCGAGCGACACCTCGCGGAACGTCGCACCGCCATCGTTGAGATACAGACGATTCGGAACCTGACCCGCCGGGCCGCTACAGACCAGGAAGAGATCGAGATCAGCGTCGTTGTCGAAGTCGGCGGCAGCTACCGACTCGCACTCAGTCGCCATATCCAAGCCCGCCTCGGTACTCCGGTCCACGAAGCGTCCTGCCTCCATCAGAAACAGTCGATCCTGCCGGCCCTGCGAATCGCCAGCGAAGCCGACTGTCTGGACAAGGGACATCGTGTCCCCCGCCTGGATCAACAGTGCCAGCCGCTTCCGCGTAGGCGAAGAGAATCGCACCCGCCAGACGCCTTGGGCGGAGTCGAAACCGATGAAGGCGCCCAGATCGGTACCGGGTACGTAGGGCGCGAGTCCGTGCGTCCCGGGATCGAGTGGGTCGAGGGTGAAGGCCGGCTCTTCGGGCGTCGCACCGGCGGCACCCACGAACACGTCCTCTAGCAGAAAGCCCCACGCATCGATCTCGAACGTCACCGGCCCCTGTGCAGCTAGATCGAATCCGTGCTCATCGGCCTTGGCCACGAGAACGGCGCGGATCTCGCTTTCGATGAGTTGGAAGACCTGCGAGTACGGCCGTCCGGTCAAGGAGAAGAAGGCGTCCACCTGAAGATCGCCGTTGAAATCCCCCAAGGCGCTGTCTCTCACGTCGACGAGGGCGGGGAGGCCGAAGAAATCCGTGGTGTCATAGAAACCCGTGATATCAACATCGTAGACCCGGTTGGGATCTGGCCAGCCGTGGGAAATGACTTCGAGGTCACCATCCTGGTCGAGGTCAGCGAACTGGGCGAACAACGAATCACGGGTCCCGGCGTTTTCAGGAAGAAGACCCGTTGCGACGAATCGGCCCCCGGTCCAGGT
This sequence comes from Myxococcota bacterium, assembly GCA_028278065.1. Classification (GTDB taxonomy): domain Bacteria; phylum Myxococcota_A; class UBA9160; order UBA9160; family JAFDET01; genus JAFDET01. Next base: position 4,175 of record JANQFA010000226.1, on the reverse strand, counting down.
GAACAGATCCGCTGGATCCAAGCCATCCGCACGTCTGACGTTGTGGATGACGACGTCGAGCCTTCCGTCTCCGTCCCAGTCCCACCATTGGGAGGTTCTGCCGCGGCCCGCAGGTAGATCGAGGCCCAGTTCCACTGCGCGTTCTTCGAGTACTCCACGCGTGTTCACGAACACCCGATTCGGGGTCTGGTTGAGGTCGCCACCGGCTCCACCGATTTCGACGACGTCCTGATCTCCGTCACCGTCAACGTCGATCCAGACCGCGCCGTGGACATCTCCCTTGTCGCGCCCGACAAGCACAGGCGCAACGTCAGCGAAAGTGCCGTCCCCGAGGTTCAAGTAGAGATTGGGCTGATTGCCGTGATTGGGCACCCACAGGTCTGGATAGCCGTCTCCGTCGAAGTCGCCCCACGCAGCGCCGTAAGATTGGCCCACGTACGAAATTCCAGCCGCGTGGGTCGTCTCCTCGAAGAAGCGCCCCGCCCCGCCCCCGCAGCGAGCAGAGACCAGCATCACAGACACTGGGACCAAGAGGCCCAGCAGCAACCACGGCCTCGTTGCGTGTGTTTCATCCGGGCGCTCGCCCGGACGCGACCTTCTCGATTGCTTCCCGCGCATCGCCTCACCGAGCAAGATTGAGGAGACACGACTCGGGAGCTGCACGCTGTCAGAGAGACGACACTGGCCAGTGGAAGATCCCGCCTAGCACGGCTCCCGGACGTTCTCGGACCACGAGTGGGCCTCGGGCAGAGGGCCGGCGTCCGCGTCCCACGCGCGGGACGGCCTAAGGCACAACGACAACGGCGGACGCCGCCCGCGCGCACCGCACGCCGGTCTGCGCTTGCGTGTGAGGGGAGCTATTCGCGCGGTTGGTGTGCTGTGGGACCAGGGCGGGAGGCCCGGCCGCGCCCCACCCGCTGAAGACCGGCGGCTCCGCACGGAGGCGCACCTAGCAGCGAGACAGGTTGTTCCACGGCCGCGCTGCGCCGACCACGTCCCCATACTAAGAGACCAAAGGTATATATCAGGTAGACCTATGGGTTGACATGAGGTTGACCTCAGACCTGCAACCTGTGTGACCTAGGGTCTGACCATCATCAAGACCCTCATTGGGACCTAGTTCCTAACCCACTTCTGGGTCAGGTTGATGGTCTGATTTAGGTAGACCGATGGGTCGACATGAGGTTGACGTCAAGAAGACAGGGCGTGTGACTGAGAGTCTGACCATCATCAAGACCCTCTTCGTGACCTTCCTCTGGGTCATGTTGAGGGTCTGGTCTAGGGTCGACCTGAGGGTCTACCTATAGTCAGGCCCAGAGCAGACTCTCAACTCCACCGGGTCCTGACCCCTTGTCGTGTTTCCCCGTTCGTGTCCGGCGGTGATCCTTGCTCTGGATCCAGCCGCGGGTCCGATGATGGTCTGGATTGAGGTGGAGTCCAGAGCGAGCCCTGGCTGGCCTCTCGTCTACGTCGTGTAGACACCGGCCGATGGGAAGCCGCGCGGTGGGAGGCCCCCGGTGGATTCTGGGGGGTGGTGGGTCGACGTCGGGCGGAGGCGACGTGCAGAGGGCGCCTGAGATCTGACCCCTCACCAAGGGGTCATTCGATTCAGGAGTGCCCCTCAGACGCGCTGTGTGCCCCTCAGACGGGACTTCTCGCCTGGGTTGGTCCCGTGAGAGGGGGGCGTTTCCGGTCGCCCCGGGGGACCCCTAGGAAATCAAGGGGTTGCGCGACTAGGGCCCTCTGAGAGCGCCGAACGCGACAAATCTAATCATCGACTGGCGCAATTGGGGCGTCGAGGGAGAAGTCCTGAGGGCCGCGGTCTGGGCGGGTCGGAATGAGAACACAAGCTAAAACAACTAGTTATAGGTTCAGTTGCGCCCACGCCGTCCACAGATCATCCGTTCTGCTGCCCTGATTGCGAAACTCGTCGTCTCGAAATCGGCCCCGTCTCACCCAAGGTCTGTCCGAAAGTCGTCCCTGGGTCGAGTGCTGGCCGCGCCGCTCAGGCGGCCCGCTTCGCCGCCCGCACGACGTTGGCCACCGTCGACTTGGACACGCCCACCAGCTCGGCGATCTGGCGCAGGGAGTGGCCGTGGGCCCTGAGGCGCAGGACGCGCTCACGGGTCCGCTTGTCCGCGGCCTCGGGGCGGCCGATGCGCTTGCCCCTGCGCCGCGCCGCCTCCACGCCGGCCTTGGTGCGCTCGACGATGAGGTCGCGCTCGAACTCGGCGATGGACCCTAGGACGTGGAACAGGAGCCGCCCCGCCGGAGTGGACGTGTCGATGCCTTGGTCGAGCACCACGAGGTCCACTCCGAGCGCCTCGAACTCGGCGACGAGCTGGGTCAGGTGGCGGACGCTGCGCGCCAGACGGTCGAGCTTCACGACGACCACCGCGTCGACCTCACGGCGCTTGACGGCGCCCAGCATCTCGTCGAGGGCGGGCCTCCGATCGCGCGTGCCGCTGACCCCGTGGTCTACGAAGGGGGTGGCGTCGAGATCTCGGCGTTCGGCGTACTCCCGCAGCGCGTCGACCTGGGCGTCGAGGTGCTGGTCGGTCGTGCTGACCCGGGCGTAGAGGGCAGCGCGCTTCACTACTTGCTCCTCCGCGCGTACTTGCGCTTGGCGGCGGTCTTGGTCTTGGCGATCCCCTCAACGCGAGTCTCCACTGCGGACGGGTCGAGTCGCTCGCGCCGGGCCTCGTCCCTGATGAGGGTCTCGATAAGCGTGCTCCTGGTGAGCCCGCGCGCGTCCGCCAGCAGGTCCGCCATCGCGACCGCCTCTGGCGTCATCGAGAGGCTCCACAGGGGGCGCTTGCGTCTGACGTGCGTTCCACCGGGCATTGGAGATTGACCTCTCATTGACCTTACACTCACTCGCCGGAGGCGTCAACCAGTCTGGGTCGCTGTCCAAGAAGTCCCCGCGTCTTGGTCTCGGCCGGGGTCCGCAACCCCGCGTCGTCGCCGAAGCTCCGGGCCTCGGTCTGAGCGTCCAAGATCCGTCCGGTTGATGGACACGGCGAGTCCGCAGGGTAGGGAGCGCTGAAAGGGCCCATCATCCGCAGATTCCCGCGAGGCTGGGCGTGACCGCTGGTCCAGTCCGGTCGTCTGCGAGGAGTCCGAGTCAGCCTGCAGTCTCCGGTTCGTGAAGTAGGACCGTCTGGGTTTCGGCGCATGCCGCTCCGGTACACTTGCCGGGAGCCCGCTTCGACGGCAGGCGAGGGACGATGGGGCGGACCGGGCCGTCGTGCGGGGAGCAACGATGAGCAGCGACGAGAGCTTCCTTTCGCGAGGGTGGGAGAACGTTCGCAGAGCGCACTCAAGGGGGGCGTTCTGGTTGGCCGAGGTCTTCGCCGCGGGCTGGGTCGGCGCCGCGGTTGATGACCACTACGGGGCGATGGCCGGATTCAGCGCCTTCGTCGCCTCAGTCGCGTTCATCTTGCTTTCGATCGCAGTTGTTCCTCTTGTGACGAAGGGGAGAATCTCGACGCTCGGGTCCACCCTCCTGCCATGCGGGGTCCTCGTCGGACTCGCGATTGGCCTCGCGGTCGCGCCTACCGAGAGTGAGGTGTCGGCGGATCTGTCGTTCGAGATCCTCCGGCAGAACGACGACCGCAGCCTCCGGCTGGCCGTCACCAATGCAGGGGACGTGCCGTTCGTGGTGCGACGCGTCGATCTCTGCTTCGGGGACGACTGGTCTCTGGTCGACCGCGAGAACGACCGCCGCACGATTGACGGATTGATGCGCGGCTGGAAGAAGGAGCTAGCGAAGCGCCCACTTCGCGAAGATGAGATCCTGGAGCGCCTCATGCCCGCAGTCACGCAGTACCCGACTCATCTGCACTTCCGCAGTGATTCCCGCTACGAAGTAGCGTGCGGCCAATCAGAGCTGGTGAGGCTGGGCATCGCCGAAGGAAAGCAGGGCGTTGACCCGCGGAGCCCGAGCGTGATGACGACCGAGCCGCTTCCTGAGGGGTTTCAGGTGCTTCAGGTGGGCGAAGGGACTCGGTCCGTGGGCGGCCTCTGCGCCGTAGCCGTCCGCGCCGGAGCGGACCTGGCGGCCGCCCGAATAATGACGTGCGAGTACCCTGGGCGTGAGGGCGAGGGCGGAAGTGTCCGATCCCAATCCACTCACATTCAGCGGTGACTCGCGCTGTCCGGGGTGGACTCCGGTT
>JANQFA010000124.1 GCA_028278065.1 Myxococcota bacterium | reverse complement strand
CAGGGCATGATCCACCTCTTCAGGCAGTATGCGGACCGCTACCGGCTGGACTGGCTGCTGGTGGCGGCGCAGGCGTACCAGGAGTCCGGGCTCGACCAGAGCAAGGTGAGTCCGGTGGGCGCGGTAGGCGTGATGCAGCTCCTCCCCAGCACGGCGGCCTCCCACGAGGTGGGCATCCCCGAGATCGAGGATCTGGAGAACAACATCCACGCCGGCGTCAAGTACCTGCGCGTCCTGCGCGACCGCTACTTCGACGATCCGGAGATGGACGATCTGAACCGCCACCTCTTCGCGTTCGCCGGCTACAACGCGGGACCCAACCGGATCCAGCGCCTGCGCAAGGAGGCCGAGAGCCGCGGCCTCGATCCCAACGAGTGGTTCGAGAACGTCGAGGTCGTCGTCGCCGAGAAGGTCGGCTCCGAGCCGGTCAAGTACGTGTCCAACATCTACAAGTACTACGTGGCCTATACGCTGGAGACGAAGAGCTACCACCGCACCCAGGAGGTCTTGGAGAAGCTCCGCAGCGGACCGTGAGGGATCGGCTCCGTGCGGCCCCGGTCGCGCTTCCTTAGACTCCGGGCGATGCGGCTTCTCCCCCCGATCCTGCTCGGCATCCTGCTGGCACTCCCGGCCCTGGCGGGTCCCCAGGTGCGTACCCGCGAGATCCTCTCGCAGAACTACGAGGTGGACCGCAAGTACAAGTCCATGCAGGGTCCGGCGAGCACCGAGACGCTGGTGATCGAGGACGGTCTCTTTCCGGAGCTGCTCTGGATCGTGGGCTACGAGGCGCGCATGGTGGGCAGGGACGGAGAGAGCCCGCGCTCCCAGGAGTTCATGTGCCACAGCAACCTCGACTTCGAGCCCGAGCGCCACGCCCAGCTCTTCGGCTGGCGCAAGCGCACCTCCGCACGTCTCTTCACGCTCTCCCAGGGGCAGTTCGAGATCCGCTTCCCCGAGGGCTACGGCATCCCCGTGCTCTCCAGCGAGGAGCTGAAGCTCACCACCCAGGTGCTCAACCTCAATCGGGAGGAAGGGCGCTTCGACGTGCGCCACAAGGTGAAGATCCACTACGTGCGGGACGAGGATCTCAAGGAGCCCATGCGGCCGCTCTACCCGACCTCGGCCTACGGGCTGGTCCTGGTGGAGGGCGACGGCGCCGTGCCGGGCGTCGAGAGCCCTCACGACGAGACCCACGGCCCGGGCTGTCTGCCGGGACAGCCCGCTTCGGCGGGAGAGTACGAAGACGGACTGGGGCGGGTCTTCTCGGGCCACTGGGTGGTCAAGCCCGGCCGCGAGGTGAACCGCACCAACGTCACCCAGCGCATGGCGCTCCCCTTCGACACCACCCTGCACTACGTGGCCGTGCATCTGCACCCGTTCGCCGAATCGCTCACCCTCCGCGACCTCACCACCGGCGAGACGGTCTTCGAGAGCCGTGCGCGCGGTCCCGAGAAGGGCATCGGCCTCGACCACGTCGACTACTTCAGCAGCGTCGACGGTGTCCAGCTGTACCGCGATCACCAGTACGAGATCGTGAGCGTCTACGACAACACCAGCGGAGAGGACCAGGACTCCATGGCCGTGATGTATCTCTACCTCCTCGACCAGGAGTACCGGCGCCCGGCGGTCCTCCTCGAGCCCTCCGCCTCGCTGGAGCTCGGGCCGTGAGGCGTTCGCTCCGGACGCTCGCCCTGGCCCTCGGTACGGTGCTCGCCGCGGGCCCCTCCGTCGCCGGAGTCGAGATGCACACCGAGACCCGCAAGCAGGACGGGGAGGTGCGCAAGGGGACCGCCCTCTTCGACGGGCCGCGCCTGCGCATCGATACCAGTGACGGGCGGCGCGCGATCGTCTACCGGGGCGACAAGAACCTGATCTGGGTGATCGATCACAAGAAGAAGCGCTACATCGAGGTCGAGAAGCCGACCGCCGGCGCGCTGGCCGGCCAGGCCCGCAAGCAGCTGGATTCGCTCCCCGACGACGACAAGGCCGCGGGAGAGCTGGGCGCCGCGGTGGCCGCGGGCGTGGAGGTGAAGGACACCGGTCGCAAGGGCGAGGTCCTCGGCGTGAGCTGCGACGAGCTGCACGTGATGTCGGGCAAGGCGCGCCTGGCCGACGTGTGTCGCGCCAGCTACGCGTCGGCGGGCGTCGACCGGGCGAGCTTCTCGGCGGTGAAGGAGCTCCAGGCCCTTCTCGGCGGGTCCCTCACCGCCCTGCTCCCGGAGGAGTCGCGCGCCGAGGGTGCGGCCGCGCTGGAGTCGTTCGCCCGGCTCGACGGCGTGCCGATGCGGGTGCGCACCTACGATGCGGGCCGGTTCGACACGGAGACGGTGGTCAAGAAGCTGGTCAGCAAGGCCCTGCCGAAGAGCGCGTTCGGTCTGCCCGAGGGGTATGCGCCGCAGATCACCATCAACATCCGTTGATGACGGGCTGACCGGTTGACGGGCTGGCGTGTCGCCGGGCGGACGCGCGTCGCCTAGTCCCTCGGAGCCCGGCGCCACCCGCGCGCGGTCATGCAGTTCTCCAGGTCCCGCTCCACCCGGGCGCGGTCCTGGGGGTTGGCGTAGTCGCCCGCGATCGTGGCCTTGCTCATGCAGGCGTCCATCGCGGCCTCGCGATCCGCGTCGCTCGCGCCGGGCTTCACCCAGCGCGGGCCTTCCGCGGCACAGCCGAGTGCCAGGCTGAACGCCGCGGCACACACGATTCCTCTCGTCATCGCTCCCTCCCGGAGGCGAGTATACGCTATGGTCGGCGCGTGGCAGACGAGCCGCGCATCGCGGTCTTCATCGACTTCGAGAACCTCGCCATCGGCGCCCGCAAGAGCCGCCTCGGCGCCTTCCGCATCGAGCTGGTGCTGAAGCGCCTGCTCGAGAAGGGCCGCATCGTCTTCCGGCGCGCGTACTGCGACTGGAGCCACTACCGCAGCGAGGCGAAGGCCTTCCATCGCCACGGGATCGAGGTGGTCGACGTACCCGAGACCGGGGTGTCGGGGAAGAACAGCGCCGACATCCGCATGGTCGTCGATGCCATCGACCTCAGCTACGCGAAGCAGCACATCGACATCTTCGCCCTGCTGTCCGGGGACAGCGATTTCTCGCCGCTGGTCTCGAAGCTGAAGGAGAACGACAAGCGCGTGATCGCCTGCGGCGTGAAGTCGTCCACCTCCGATCTCCTGGTGTCCGCGGCGGACGAGTTCATCTACTACGACGACCTGGTGCGCGCAGAGCAGAAGCCGCGAACCCGCAAGAAGGCCACCAGCAAGAAGCCGACCCGGAAGGACGAGGGCATCGATCAGGTTCTCGACATCCTGAAGTCCCTGGACCGGGACTACGATCAGATCTGGGGCTCGATGGTGAAGCAGACGATCCGGCGCGTGCACCCCGGCTTCAACGAGCAGTACCACGGCTACGACAACTTCGCGGCGCTCCTCGAGGATCTGCAGAAGCGCGGCTACATCGACCTCGACCTGGACGAGCAGCGCGGCAACTACCTGGTGCGCCTGCTCGCCAGCTAGCTCGGGTCGTCGAGGCGGCTGACCGTCTGGCGGAGCCTCCGCGACAGCTCCTGGGCCACGCCGATCGCGATGGCCGGAAGCTCCTCCATCAGCAGCAGGAGGTCGTCGCGCTCCAGGCTCAGGAGCCGCACCCGGGTCATGGCGGTGGCCGCCGCCGAGCGCTCGACACCCTCGAGGAGGCCCACCTCCCCGAAGAACTCCTCGGGACCCAGGACGCCCATCTCGTGCTCGCCGCGGGTGATGCGGATCTGGCCGTCGACGATGAGGTACATGGTCGTTCCGGATTCGCCGCTGTCGAAGAGCATCGTGTTCGCCGGGTACTGCTCTTCGCGGACGACCCCCGCGATCTCGACCAGGTGCCGCGTCGCCAGGCTCTCGAAGAGCGGTGTCTTGCGCAGGTAGGTCGCGATCTCGACGGGCTCGAGCATGGTCGTAGCATCGGCGAGTTCGCGCCCCGCGGCCAGCGGGCGGCCGTCGTCGTCGGTGGTTCCGCACGCCAGCAGGCGGGTGAGTTCGTCGCGATCCCGGCGCAAGGTCCGCAGCGCCAGGTCGGCGGGCGGGACCGGCGTGCCCAGGCTCTGGGCGGTGGCCTCGGCTCGGCTCGCCAGCGGGCGGTCCTCCAGGAGCGGAAGCAGGGCCCGCTTCTCTTCGGGCTCGATCACCGCTTCGAGCGCCTCCACCAGGATCGCCCGTCGTCGCGGGTCGCGGTTGCGGCGCATCTGCTGGCCGACCTGCGCAATCGACTCTCGATCGTGTACCGCCGCGAGGATCTGCAGGGCGGCGTGCCCGCCCTCCTCCAGCCGCTCGTCGAGGCGCTGTACCAGCAGGGGAGAGGCTTCGCTCTCCTCGAGGGAGGCACGGTGCAGCAGGGTCTGTCGGAGATCGTCGAGCTCGCGGCCGTAGAGCTTGCGCAGAGTGGTCTTGTCGAACTCCATCTCGCGCACCAGGCGCAGGATCGCCTCGCGGCGGCTACGGCGCCCGTAGGAGAGCTCGATCAGCAGCACCTCCGCCGCCACCGGACCCAGGGCCAGCACCGCCTCCCGCGCCGCCGCCGCGATCGCGTCGTCCGGGTCGCCCACCCGCTCCACGATGGCCCGTGCCCGCTCCTCGATTCCCGCATGGCCCGCGCAGGTCACGGCGGCGGCCCGCACCCGCGGATCCGCGTCGTTCCAGTGGACCAGCACCGCTTCGGCGGCCTTGGCCACCCGCTCGCCGTGGCGCCGGGCCACGTCGGCCAGACCCTCGGCCGCGGCGGCACGCTCCGGGGCGCCGGAGGCCGGGTCGTCGAGGACGCCGGTGAGCAGCGCCAGGCGGCCTTCGAAGCGCGGCCCCACCTGGTGCTCGCTGGTCTGAACGAGGAAGGCGCGCAGCTCCTCGAGGGCGATGTGGCGCGCGTCGGTCTCCTCCCCGTGCAGCGCCTGCGCCAGCTCACGGTCCAGGGTGTCCGGGTCGATGGCACCGCGCCGGCTCAGCGCCGCCAGCGCGGCGAGACGCACGCCGGAGGTGTTCTCGTCGGCGAAGCGCTCCAGCCGCGCGCGGTCGGGGTCGTCCGGATCGGCCAGGGTGAGGCGGCCGTAGGCCTGGACCACGTTGGCCCGGTCGAGTCCGGCCACGCCCTCCTCGGCCTCGAGCAGCGCCTCCAGGTCCTCGGCCGCGCTGCGGCTCGAGATCGGCGTCTTCACCGCCGCCTCGAGCAGCCGATCCAGACCGTTGACCAGGAGCTTGCGGGTCTCCGGCGGAGCGTTCCGGGCGGCCTGGGCGAAGCCCACCACGGCCCGCTGGGGGTCCGCCTCGGCGCACAGATCCATCGCGACCCGGCACACCTCCGGATCCGGGTCCGCCAGGCGTTGGGCGAGGACCCGCTCCGTGGTGCGGTCGAGCAGGTCCTGGACCGGAAGGCGGTCGAAGCCGCGCGCGCCGCGCGTGGAGGCGGCGCGCAGCAGCAGGATCGGGTAGCTGCGCCAGAGCAGGAATGCGACGCAGGTCCAGGCTGCCGCGATCGGCAACGCCAGGTAGCCCACCCACCCGGTGCTTCCCAGGCTGATGATCGCCTGGGTCACCAGATTCCCGAAGGCTCCGCCCGCCCGCTTGATCGGACCCTCGAGCAGGGCGCCCGCGCGGGCGCGGATCCGCTCGGAGAAGAGGCTGTAGAGGACGCGCAGCGCGGGGTCGAAGACGGCCTGGTCGACGAGCTTGGTGCCGGCCAGGGCGCCGACACCGGCGGTCAGCGAGAGCTGGATCGACAGCCCGGTGAAGCCCAGCAGGTAGACCACCGGCGAGATCGTCGCGGCCAGCGGCAGACCGATGCGTCGGAAGAGCGAGGAGGCGAGCCCGAGCTGGGTGAAGAGGATCCCCAACGAGATCCAGCCGCGGAACTGGGAGTAGATGGAGAGGAGCTGGTTCTCACCGTCGCTTCCCGCGGTCGCCAGGTCCGCGACGTACTGGAACTGGAAGTAGAGCATCGGGCCGAGCACCGCGTTGCCGATGGTGAGGAGCGCGAGCAATCGGAAGAGCTGGTTCTCGCGCCACAGCCGGCCCACGCTGATCGAGCCGTCCTTCGAGACCGGGAGGGGTGCCGCAGGCTCCTCCGTCTCGTCGTCGTCGACCCGGATCCGCGCGCGTCCTCCCCTGCGCAGCGGGAGTGACATGAGGGCCGAGAGGGTCAGCACACCGGCCGAGAAGGGAAGCAGGCCCTCGACGCCGAGGCGATCGGCCAGCGGATCGGAGGCGAAGCTCCCCAGCATGAAGCCCAGGGTCATCCCGGCCATGAGCGGCGCCAGCAGGCGCTTGGTCTGTCGCTGATGGAAGAGATCGCCCAGGGTGAGCAGGAAGACCATCAGCGCGATGCTCGGGATCTGCTTGCTGACGAGAAGGGGGAGGGCCGAGCCGACGACGTGCTCGCCGTCGAGGAGCCACCAGAGCGGCAGGAGCAGCACCGCGAGTCCGAGGAGCGTGCGCGGCAGCAGGCGCAGGCGCTCGCTGCGGGTGGCGAGGCCGGCCATGACATAGGTGGTGCCGACCAGCAGGACCGAGCTCAGCAGGAAGGCGACGGGCATGTACTGGACGCCCACCCGCTTGTTGAAGACCGCCTCGGAAGCGTTCTTGACCGAGACGTCGGCCCAGCCCAGGAGGAACAGGGTGGCCGCCGCCCACGCGAACGGGCGTAGCTCTCCCGGCTCGATTCCCAGCCTCCGCAGCATCGGCGGAACCATATCATCGGCGGTCACTTCCGGGTGGCGCGGGGGCATCCCGACACACCGCGAAAGGGTCGCTGAAGGGCCGCCCGCGGGGCTCCGCCTAGGTTATGCTCCGCCGCATGTCGACCCCCTTGCCCCGTCTCGCGTCCGCCCTCCTCCTCGCTGTGCTCGTCGCTCCGCCCGCCGCGGCGGCGCTTCCCGGGCCGGACGTCCTCCAGAAGTGGATCGAGGAGATGAAGGCCTCGCCCAAGGGGCCCTTCATCCGCATCCGCTGGTTCTGCAATGACGGCACGGTGCAGCCCCCCAAGGCCTTCGCCTGCCGCGAGCACGGTGGTGGCATCCAGCATGGGGAATGGAGCGAGCGCACCAAGGCCATCCGGGGCGGCGGCTACAAGATCGCCAACGTCCTCGCGTCCCTGCGCGGCGACGACTACATCGGCACCCAGGCCGACCGGGAAGGGCTGAAGCAGATCCTCCTCGAGCGCTTCCTGATCGGCATGGACGACGGCTGGATCTTCCGCGGCGCGCTGAGCTACCGCGGTGCCCTGCAGCTCGAGGACGAGGAGGCCGGCGCCAAACGCGTGATGGATGCGATGCTGGCGGATCCGGACTGGCGCACGCCCGCCAACTTCTATCTCCTGCGCGAGACGGTGCGCCTCCTGCCGCGCGAGATGGACTCGGGCACCGCCCAGGAGATCCGCGAGCTCGCGATCGAGGTGGCCGACGCCGACCCGGGCTTCGCGAAGCTCCGCGCCAAGATCCACAACGCCCCCGATGCGGCCGACGCGGCCGCCGTGCGCGATCACGCCGCGAAACGCGGCAAGCCCGCGGCCGAGGAAGCGTACGCGCGCCTGGCGGGCCTCATCGACGAGCTCTACTCGAGCAAGGCGGGGGTGGACGACCTGCGCGAGCTGGCGGCGCGGGCGGAGCAGGGCGGCGACGCGAGCGTGGCCGCCGCGCTGCGCGAGGACGCCGGCGAGCTCGAGGCCGCCTCGGGCGACAGCGAAGCCCGCTACTCCGCGGCCGCGCGCCTCCTGGCCGAGTACCGCACTCGCCTCGAGGTGAAGAGCCCGCCCCGCCGCAGCATGCTGCTCATGGAGGCCAGCCTGGCGATGGAGGACGAGGCCTTCGCCGCAGGCAATACCCTGGTGGCGGGGCTCGGCGAGCGCAGCCGCAGCGAGCGCCTCGACCTGCTCCTGGTGGGTGCCCAGGCGCTCTACGGCGTGGGCCTCATCGGCGAGCGCCAGCTCCGCGGTCTCGAGGGCCAGGTGGGGTCGCTGCGCAAGGGCAGCCTGGACGTGGGTCGCTACCGCGAGGGTCTGCGCTATCTGGCGCGCGCGCCCGAGTGGGCCGACCGCTGGGTCCGCTTCCACATGGGCTCCACCGTGGAGCGCTGGGCCAGCCTCGATCCGCTGACCCACCTCTACCCCCAGGACAGGCTGCGCGGCAGCCCCATGCTCTTCTACGGGGTCGTGATCGACAGCCTGGTGAACGACGCCAACAAGCTGGCGGGGATCGAGCACCGGGTCTTCGGCGAGCGCGCCGGGGCCGGTCTGCGCGCCCTCAACCCGGGCCTCGCCCGCGGCGTCCTGGCCAGCCACGACGGGGGCCACGGGGAGTCGTTCCGGCGCGACGGCATCTACCTCCTCCCCGAGACCATCTCGGAGCTCCCTCCGGTCGCGGGCATCCTGACCCGTGGCGAGGGCAGCTCGCTCTCCCACGTCCAGCTCCTCGCCCGGAACCTGGGGATTCCCAACGTCGTGGTCCGGGAGCAGATGCTGCCCGTGGTGCAGAAGAACCTGGGCACGAAGGTCATCCTCGCGGTCTCTCCGGGCGGCGTGGTGCAGCTCGAGAAGGACGGGCCGGACTGGGACCCGATCTTCGGCGGGCAGGCCGAGACCCAGGCGGTATCGCCCGACGACGAGATCGTGATCCGACCCGACCTCGAGAAGCTCGACCTGACGGTGACCGACTTCGTGACCCTCTCCGAGCTGCGCGCGACGGATTCGGGGCGCATCTCCGGACCGAAGGGCGCCAACCTCGGCGAGCTCCGCCATCACTTCGGGGAGACGGTCCCCGATGGCTTCGTGGTTCCCTTCGGTGTCTTCCGCCAGCTCCTCGACAAGCCGATCGAGACCGGCGGCCCGTCGGCCTGGGACTGGATGAAGGAGCGCTACGCCCTCATCGCGCGTCTCGAGGACAAGCCGGAGGCCCAGGAGCGGGTGGTGAAGGAGTTCCTGGCGAAGCTGCGCAGCTGGATCGCCACCGCGCCGGTGGGACGGGACTTCGAGAAGAGTCTCGCGGCCATGCTGACGAAGACCTTCGGAGAGGACGGTACGTACGGGGTCTTCGTGCGCAGCGACACCAACGTCGAGGATCTGGCTGGCTTCACGGGAGCCGGTCTCAACAAGACGGTCGCCAACGTGGTGGGCGTCGACGAGATCGTGCGCTCGGTGCGCGAGGTCTGGGCCTCGCCCTTCACCGAGCGGGCCTACAGCTGGCGCCAATCCCACATGGAGAGTCCGGAGTACGTCTTCCCGGCCGTGGTCGTGCAGCTCGGCTTCCCCGCGGAGAAGTCCGGCGTGATGGTGACGGCGGACGTGGACACGGGAAGCCGCGACTGGCTCTCGGTGGCCGTGAACGAAGGCGTGGGTGGAGCCGTGGACGGCCAGGCCACCGAGTCGCTGGCGGTGAAGGCGGACGGCAGCCGGGTGGTGTTCCTGGCCCAGGCCACCGCGCCCCGGCGCACGCTCCTCTCGCCCACCGGGGGTGTGGTCAGGAAGGCGTCGACGGGTAGCGAGCGGATTCTCCAGGAGGGCGAGATCGCCCAGCTGGTCGAGTTCGCGAAGCGGGCACCCCAGGAGTTCCCCAGCCTGCGGGAAGACGGCGAGAAGCCCGCGGACATCGAGTTCGCCTTCAAGGACGGAAAGCTCGCGCTGCTCCAGCTGCGCCCGTTCGTCGAGAACAAGGCCGCTCAGCGGAACGCCCATCTCCAGACCCTGGACGAGGGGCTGGGACGGTCCAAGAAGGTCAACCTCAAGGGCGTGCCGGAGGCGGGACGATGATGCGACGAGTGGCGCTGGGTCTGGTGGCGGGGGCACTCCTCGCCAGCACCGCGGCGGCGTATCCCATCGACGCCTACGAGTCGACCGGGATCACGCGCCTGGAGGCGTTTCGCAGGGCCCAGGACGGCGAGATCCCCGGGATCATCCTGTACTACGGGGCGCAGCTCGAGCTGGACGAGGTCACCCTGCGCCTGGAGGACCGCAAGGGCCTGGCGATGCCGAAGCCGGACCCGGTCTTCACCAGGGAAGTCGTGGGGCTGCTCGGCGACCACGCCTCGCGCTACGGAGTCGCCGTCCTCGACCTCTCGGACCCGGACGAGCCCACCCTGGCCGTGCACAACCCGGACCAGCTCCAGAATCCGGGAAGCGTCGGCAAGATGATGGTGATGCTCGGCTGGTTCCAGGCGCTGAAGGAGATCCTGCCGGACGTGGAGGCGCGCAAGGCGCTTCTGAAGAACACCGTGGTGACGGCCACCGACTGGATCGTGCGCGATTCGCACAAGGTGCCCATGTACACGATCGGAGACCCCGAGTACGAGCGGCGACCCATCCAGGTCGGCGACAAGGGCAACCTCTACACCTGGATGGACTGGATGGTCTCCAGCAGCTCCAATGCGGCCGCGGCGCAGCTCCAGCGCGAGCTGGTGCTCTTCCGCCACTTCGGAAAGGCCTACCCGGTGCCGGAAGACCAGGCGGCGGCGTGGCTGGCGGAGACGTCCAAGTCCGAGCTGGCCAAGATCTTCCTCCACGCCATGGTCGACCCGCTGCGCAAGGCGGGCATCGATCCCGCGCGGCTGCGCCAGGGCAGCTTCTTCACCCGCACCGGCAAGGCCCGCATCCCCGGGACCTCGAGCCATGGCTCGGCGGCCGCGTTCATCCAGTACATGTTCCTGATGGAGAAGGGCGAGCTGGTCGATCCGTGGTCGAGCCTGGAGATCAAGCGGCTGCTCTATCTCACCGAGAAGCGGATCCGCTACGCGTCGTCCCCCGTGCTCTGGGAGTACGCGGTCTACTTCAAGTCCGGATCCTGGTACGGCTGCAAGCCGGAGAAGGGCTTCAACTGCCGCAAGTACCACGGCAACGTGCGCAACTTCATGAACTCGGTCACGATGATCGAGAGCGTCGACCAGAAGCAGAAGCTCCACTACATCGCCGTGGTCCTCTCGAACGTGCTCAAGGTCAACGCCCTCGAGGACCACAAGCGCATGGGGACGGAGGTGCACCAGCTCATCCAGGCGCGGCATCCGGTGGAGGAGGACGCCACCGGAAGCGCCGGCGAGTGGAAGCAGGACGAACGCGGCGTCGCGAACGCGGAGGAGGGGAGCGAGGCGCCGAGCGCGGCCCCCGGAGCGGAGGGCAGCGAGGCGCCCACGCCCGCCGCGGAGCCGCCCGCCGGCGACTACGTGATCGAGTCGTCGCCGGGAGCGGTCACCCCTTCCGGGGCTTCGCAGCCAGGCGGTGGAGCCAGCTCCGACCGAAGATGATGCCGTCGAAGGCGACGGCGAGGTCCTTCAGCCAGCGGCTTCCCTGAGGGCTGTCGGCCAGCGCGACGGCGATGTAGGCGCGCCGTCCGCGCTCCACCAGGATCGCGTCGGAGTGGAAGGTGCTCCAGGTTCCGGACTTCCGGAAGAGCGCCGCGGCCGGGTTCACGCGCATCAGCGCGCCCACGAACTTGTGGTACAGGCCCGGGTTGGACATGATGTCCTTCATCTTGCGGCTGTACTCGGGCGTGACGAGTGCGCCGGTCTGCATCATGTAGAAGAAGCGCGCTACCTGCATGGCGGTCGCACCGTGGGAGAGGCCGTGAAGGGGGTCGCGCTTCCACACCCCCGCCTTCGAGTACTCCTTGCCCACCCAGAGTCCCCCGTTGCGCTCGGGGTCGTAGAGCCGATAGCGCGGAGACAGCAGAACCCGCGCGATGTAGTCCTTGCCCACCCGGTTCATCATCTCGGTGGCGGCGCGGTTGGAGGACACCCGGATCATGTCCACCAGCTGGCGCTCGGTCTCGCCGTCGAGCTTCATCTTGCCTTCGGCGATCTTCTCGAAGGCTCCGAGCAGGATCGCGATCTTGGGCAGGCTGGCGGCGTAGAGCATCGCGTCGCCGTTGATCGAAGCCACCCGCGGACGATCGGGACGGCTCACGTCCACGAGCACGGCCGCGAGCTGCTTGCGGCGCGCGGCCTGCTGCAGGCCCAGGTCCTTCAGGGCCCGGCGCACATCGTCCTCGAGGTCCGCGTCGACGTGGTCCCAGAGCGGCGCGGGATCCTCGAAGGGGGCCACCTGGTCGAGCTTGTACTGCTGCTCCAGGCGCGGATCGTCGAAGATCTCGTACTCGGAGCGCTTCCCCTGCGCGTGGGCCGGAAGGGGGCCCAGCGCCAGGGCCACCAGCAGGGCAGCGGCAGCGAGCCTACGCATCCGACGTGGCCCCGCTGAGCTCGCGGTTGAGGCGAACCACGCGTACTGCGCCGACGATCCACAGCACCGCCAGGGCGACGGTGAAGGCGAAGTAGGCCTGGGTGGGCAGATCGAGGAAACGAGCCCCCACCACCACCGTGAAGGCGGCCAGTGCATCACCCATGCGCACGAATAGGGAGTCGATGGTGGGCTTCCCCTTGTATTTCAGCTCGGCACTCACCGGTAGCCAGAGGACGTGGCGCGCGGTGTTGTTGATGGAGTAGTCGGTCGCGTTCTCGGCGATCTTCATCACTTTCACTACGGCCAGCACGGGAATGAACCACATGGCCGCATAGCTGACGAACGCGATCGCTGGCATGGCCAGCAGGATCGCCGCAAATCCACCGTACTTCAACAGCCTCGAGGCCACGAAGGCCTGCAGGAGCAGGGCGCAGACGTTCACCCAGAAGAAGAAGCCCCCGTAGAAGGCCGTAGTGCCGTCCTTGGTGAACTCCAGGATCTCCCGCTCTCCGGTGATGCCGGCCTCGGCGGCGCTCTCGGCCAGATTGTCCTGCAGCACCCGGAACAGGAGGTTCTCGCCGTTGGTGTTCACCCAGGAGAGGAGCAGGGTGATGGCAGCGACGGTGAGGAGGTAGGGGTTTCCGAGGACCGCCCCGAGCGCGCCCCGGCGCCTCTCCACCGGGGTGGGGTCCGGTGGACCCGATGGTGTGTCGTCGATACCGAGGGGGCCCTTCCGGTCGGCCCAGCGCGTGAGGAAGATGGAGATGGCGAGAGGCGCCATCGCGACCAGGAGGAGGCTCTTCTTCACGGCCTCTTCAGAGTCGACGAGCTGCTGGGTCATCCAGGAGCCGAAGGCGGCTCCCGCGGTCGCGCCGATCGCGATCATGGGAAGCAGCCGGTCTCCGCGCTCCTCGTCGTAGAGATCCGCGACGAAGGCCCAGAACTGCGCCACCACGAAGACGCCGAAGATGCCGACCCAGAGATAGAAGGCGATGCCGGAGCCGGGCAGGTTCTGGAGGAAGAACTCGGGCTGCACCGCCCAGAAGATCACCAGGTTGGACATGCAGAAGAGCGTCGACCAGGTGATGAGGCGCGCCCGGGGGAGTCGGCCGGAGAGCCGGGCGTAGCCGGCGACCACGAAGAGCAGCAGGATGCTCTGGCCGAACGCCGAGTACGCCTTGACCTCCCACTTGTCCAGCGCGGCGACGTCGGAGACCGAGATCCAGCCCTCGCGCAGCGGCTTGACCAGGTAGTAGGCGCACAGGATCAGGAACACGTTGGCGAAGAGCACCAGGGCGGTGCGGCCCTCGCCCGCCCGCACGTCCGTGAAGATGCGGAGGAGGCGCTCGAGAGCGGACGGCTCGGTGGGTGCGCTCGCGGTCAAGCGTCAGCTCAGGGCGTCGACCAGGGCGCCCACGATTCCGCCCAGGAGCAGGATCGCCTGGGACCCGAACCCGATGAGGAAGCCGGGGCCGCGCTTGGGCGGATCGAGCACGTAGCCGCGGCCGTAGAGGAACCGTCCCACCAGGAAGACCAGCCCGAGGGCGGCGGCGATGGGGGCGTTCACGAACCAGGCGAACATCCAGAGCGAGGGCAGGAAGACGATGAGCTGCTCCAGCATGTTGGCCTGGGCGCGAAAGGCCCGCTCGAAGGTGGCGTGGCCGGTCATGGAGGGGGCCGGGACTTCGTGGCGGCCGCGCATCAGGCCCGCCTGCAGGGCGAAGAACAGGTACTCCACCAGCACCAGTCCCGTGACGATCGCCACCCACTCCACTCGCGCCCTCCTCGTTCCGTGCCCGCATAGCATACCCCCAGCCGCCGTTCCGCGGCGCGCTACCTTCGGGCGTCCGGCGCCAGCCGCCGTTCCACGGCGCGCTACCTTCGGGCGTCGGGCGCCAGCCGCCGTTCCGCGGCGCGCTACCTTCGGGCGTCGGGCGCCAGCCGCCGTTCCGCGGCGCGCTACCTTCGGCCCGCGGTCCCAGCCGCCCTGCCGGAGGCCCCCTTGAGCGAAGCCATCAAGAAGCTGGTCGCCCTCCAGCGCGTGGACGACGAGCTGGCTCGGGCCCGGGTGGAGCTGGCCGAGCTTCCCGGTCTGCGCGAGGCCGCGGAGGCACGGCGCGCCGAGAGCCTCGAGGCCCTCGAAGAGGCTCGCGACGCGGTGCGCGCCCACGAGCTGGAGCAGAGGACCTTCGAGAGCGGGCTCTCCGACGCCGAGGAGCGCAAGCGTCACCTGGAGGGCCAGAGCTCCCAGGTGAAGAGCAACGAGGCCTATACGGCGCTCCTCCAGGAGATCGAGGACGCCCAGCGCTCCATCGGCGAGATGGAGGACAAGATCCTCGAGGCCATGGACGTGCTCGAGGCGGCGCGCGAGGCGCTGGCGGTCTCCGAGCAGCGCGCCGCCGAGGCCGGCGCGAGCGCGGACGGGGAGCTGGCGCGGCTGGCCGGGCGGCAGGCCGAGCTGGACAAGGACGTGGAGCGCCTCGTCGGCGCCCGCGACGTCGCCGCCGAGGCGCTCGATCCGGAGGTCCGTCGCCGCTACTTCAAGGTGGTCGAGAAGCGGCGCCCTGCCCTGGCGGTGGTGACCAAGGAGGTCTGTACGGGCTGCCGCGTGGGCATCCCGCCCCAGGACTTCGTCGACCTCCTATCCGCCGAGGACATCGTGCAGTGCCGCACCTGTAAACGCATTCTCGTGCACGCCGACGGACTCGCCGGAGAAGGCTGATCCCCGCAGGGATCCGGGTCTCGAGGAACTGCATTTTTCTTATTGATTTCAGTGATTTACCGCTCTCTTCCGACGGGGACGTACACAGTTTTACGTCACTCCGTTCTGCTATCCTGCGCTCCTGACCCGAACCCCCTCGGAGAACGATGCGCGACGACAAGGACCGGTACTGGGACCTCCTCGACGAGGCGATGCAGGCGGCCCAGGACGGCCGGACCGATGCCGCTCTCACCTGGCTCGACCAGGCGCTGGAGGAGAACCCCGCCGGCGCCGAAGCACGCAACGGTCGCGGTGAGATCCTCTGGGACGAGGGCAAGGTCGAGGAGGCGATCTACGAGTTCGAGCGGGCGGTCGAGGCCGACCCCAAGTTCACGACCGCCCACCTGAACCGTGCCGAGCTGCTGATCGAGGAGTTCGCCGAGTACGAGCAGGCCATCGAGCACTGCGATCTCCTGCTGGCGGGCGGCGAGGAGCTGCCGCGGGCGGACCGGGCGGTCGAGGCCGACATCCTCTACCTGAAGAGCAAGGCCCTCTTCTACCTGGACGACCTCGACGGAGCGCTCTTCCTGGTGCGACGGGCCCTGCGCGCGGGCGGCGAGCAGGCGACGTACCGGGCCTTCGAGGGACAGATCCTCTTCGAGAAGGGTCTGTTCGCGGCGGCCCGGCGACCCCTGGAGCGCGCGGTCGCCATGGATCCGGAGTCGGGCCACGCGATCTACCACCTGGGCCTCGTCCTGGAGCGCACCGGGGCCGATCCGGAGGAGATCGCGCGCTGCTTCGAGCGCTCGGATGCCCTGGACCCGGACCACTACCCGATGCCGACC